>JAFECV010000307.1 GCA_018241985.1 Pseudomonadota bacterium
GGTCGCCGCGCGCAAGGCCGGCGGTGCGGACCGTGCCGCTCGCGACATAGCGCAGCGCGCCGCCGTCGGCCTCCACCACGCCGAAGCCGGTAGTCTGCAGTCCGGGATCGATGCCGAGGATTCTCACGGGCAGCACACCAAGCTTGTCACCCGCACCGCATGAAGCCCAAAGGCACCGAAGGCCGCGGAGCAGGCCACGCGCGAACACCCGCGGAGCCGGCTTGGCCGGGCCGCTGGGTGTGCCCCCTCGCCGAGGGGGTTGGCGAAGCGACACGCAGTGCGCGAAGACTGGGGGTGTTTCATGGTGCAGGCAGCTCCGCCGCGCCCATGCGCGCGACGATGGTCTGCGCGCGGCTGGCGAGATAGCCCGAATTCGGCACCTTCTCGAAATAGCGCGGGCGCGGCAGCATCACCGCGAGCCGCGCGGCCTCGTACGTGGACAGCCGCGCGGCCGGCTTGCGGAAGTAACGTTCGGCGGCGGCCTCGGCGCCGAAGATGCCGTCGCCCCACTCGACGCTGTTCAGGTAGATCTCGAGGATGCGCCGCTTGCCGAGCAGCGCTTCCAGCTCGAAGGTCAGCACCAGTTCCTGGCCCTTGCGCAGCAGGTTGCGTTCGCCCGAGAGGAACAGGTTCTTCGCGAGCTGCTGGCTGATGGTCGAGCCGCCGACGATCTTCACCGGCCGCATGGGCCGCGCGGATGGGCGTGAGCGCTCGGCCCGCAGCGCCGCCCGCTGCTCGGCCCGCTCGTTCTTCTGCCACGCCTTCTCGATTGCCTCCCATTCGACGCCCTGGTTGTTGGCGAAGTCGTCGTCCTCCGACGCGATCACCGCGCGTTTCAGGTTGTCCGAAATCTGCACGTAGGGCACCCATTGCTGCCGCCAGCGTCCGAGCTGCCCGAACTGCGCGAGACGCCAGACCTGCGAGCGCTGGAACGTCGTCGATCCCGGCGGCAGCACCCGCATCAGCGCGATCCGCAGCGCGAAGAACAGCTGCAGCGCGACGAACGCGACCACGACCAGCACGGCCCAGCGCCACAAAGTCTTCATGTTGCCTTCATGCCCGGCTCATTCGAGGAGCGCGCGCAGCTCGGCCAGCACCTGCGCCGAAGGCGGGCGCACGCCGCGCCAGAGATGGAACGCCTCGGCCGCCTGCTCGACCAGCATGCCCAGCCCGTCGCGCGCCGACGCGCCGTGCTCGCGCGCCCAGTCCAGAAAACCGCGCGCGGCCGGGCCGTACATCAGGTCGCAGGCGAGCGCGCCGGATTTGAGCACCCGCGCGGGCACCGGCACCGCGGCGCCGGCGAGACTGCTCGCGGTCGCGTTGATGATCACATCGAAATCGACCTCAAGCGAAGACAGGCTCTTCACTTCCAGCTCCGTATTTCGTAGCAACGCGAGCGCGCGATGGCGCGTGACCAGCGCCTCGGCCTTGGGCAATGTGCGGTTCGCGACCACGATGCGCGCCGGCCCGGCCTCGATCAGCGGCCCGAGCACGCCGGCCGCCGCGCCGCCGGCGCCGAGCAGCAGCAGCTCGCGACCGCGCAGGTCCACGCCGGCGTTGTGCTGCAGGTCGTGCACCAGGCCGATGCCGTCGGTGTTGTCGGCGTGAATGGCACCTAAGTCGAAGCGCAGCGTGTTCGCGGCCTGCGCCAGCGCCACGCGCTCGCTCGCGGTGTCGGCCAGCGCCGCGGCCTCGAACTTGAACGGCACCGTGACGTTGCAGCCGCGCGCGTTTCCCGTGCGGTCGTTGATGAATTCGCGCAGCGAAGCCGCGAAGCCGTCCAGCGGAACCAGCCGCGGCTCGTAGCGCAGCGGCTGGCCGGTCAGCTCGGCAAAGCGCGCGTGGATCCACGGCGACTTGCTGTGCGCCACCGGATGGCCCATCACGCAATAGAGGTCGATGCGCATCAAAGCTTCCGGCTCATTGACTGGTCTGCTGCGTCTCCAGCGTCGCGTCGCGGGTGAAGCGGAAACGCGAGACGACGACGATCTCGTCGGCCTGGCGCCGCATCGCCGAACTGAACTCCGGGAACGGCCCGGCGCTGCGCGCGATCACCTGCGCGCGGCGGTCGAGCTGCGGGTCGCCGGACGAGGCGACCACCTGCGTCGACAGCACGCGGCCGTCGTGGTTGATCGTCATGATCATCGTCAGCTCGCCGTACAGCTTCTTGCCGTCGACCTCGGGGAAGTTCGCGGTGCCGCGGTCCTCGATGCGGTGGCGCATCGCGTCGTAATAGACCGCGTACACCTCCTCGCGCGTGGCCGGGCCGACATAGCGCTTGCGCGGGCGCGCGTTCTGCTCGTCGACGCGGCGCTCGATCGCGGCCAGCAGCTTGACCAGCTGGCGCCGGCGCTCTTCGCGTGCCTCGGCTTCCGGGTCGTTGCTGGCGAGGTGCGGATCGGGGTTGGGCAGCGCGGCCAGCTGCTGCGTGACCTGGGCCAGCAGCACGGTCTGCTGCTGCTGCAGCGCCTCGATGCGCTGCTGCGCCTCCTCGTCGGCGTCGCCCATCTCGGTCAGCGCCGACGGCGGCAGCGGCGTGGTCGCGCGGCCCTTGTCGGCTTCTCCGCCGCCGGCCAGCGTGGCCTGCGCGATGGCCTGGGCCTTGTCCGGGCGCTCGTTCGTGCGCGCGTTCACCAGCACGACTTCCAGCGGCGTGTCCTGGAACACCCGGTTGAAGCCCTCGGGGTTCGCGAACCGGACCGCCAGCAGCGCCGCGTGCACCGCGATCGATGCACCGAGCGCCAGCTGCAGGGTGCTGAAGGACCGGAGCTTCACGGCGCAAATTATCGCGGGTCGGCGCCGGCTTGTGCGCCGGCGGAGGCAATCGGCTCGGCGGCCTCGTCCACATCGACCGCGAGCGCGATCGGGCCGGCCGCCGGCTCGTCGTCGCCGTCGGTTTCCTCGTCGCCAGCCTCGTCCGCACCGCCCGGGACAGGCGCCTGATCCAGCCGCGCGACCAGCGTGCCGTGCAGGTCCAGCGTGATCTCGTCGATCGCGCCGAGCCGCACGCGCAGCCGCGTGCCGCGCGGCAGACCCTGCGCGCCGGCCACCGGCAGCACCAGCGGCAGCGCGTCGGCGCGCGCCAGGTCGTCCTTGAGCACGGTGGCGTCGAGTTCGGTGATGCGCTGCTGCTGCAGGTAGCGCAGCGTCCAGAACCGCTCCATCGCGCGCTGGTGCGCGCCGTAGGCCGCGTGCGCGGCGTCGAACGCGGAGACGATCGAGAACAGGTCCGCCGACTTCGGCTTGAACGGCGCGGCCAGCGGCGCGGTGGCCCCGTGGCGCACGCAGGCGATGATCTGCCACTGGTTCAGCAGGTCCACGTAGCGGCGCAGCGGCGAGGTGCTCCAGGCGTAGCTCTTCACGCCGAGGCCGGCGTGCGGCAACGCCTTGGTGCCCATCCGCACCTTCACGCCCGGCATGAGGCTGGCCTGGCTGCGGTAGATCGCCGGCACGCCCAGGCCGGCCAGCCAGTCGCCCCAGCTGCTGTTGGCCAGGATCATCGCCTCGGCGACGATCAGGTCCAGCGGCGCGCCGCGCATGCGCTGGCGGATTTGCACCTGCTCGTCGCCGTGCGGCTCGTTGCCGGGGCTCACGCCGGCCAGGTCGATCTGGAAGTCGGGCCGGCTGATGGTCTCGGGCTTGCC
>JAFECV010000308.1 GCA_018241985.1 Pseudomonadota bacterium
CCCCAGAGGGGCGAGGGCGATAGTCCTGTGCCGGATTTGCCCCCTTCTTTCGCTGATAGAGGGATCGCGACGGCTTTCGCGTGATGCGCCGCGGGCGGCGCAGCGCGGTGAGCGCGCGTTGCGCGGCTTGGGGCCTGGTGCCAGAATGGCCGCGTCCCTTTCCCATCGACACCCGAACATGACGACCGAAACCTTGCAGGCGCTGCAGCGCGACAGCAACGAGCTGATCGCGATCCGGCGCGACATCCACCAGAACCCGGAACTGTCGTTCAAGGAGCAGCGCACCAGCGATCTGGTCGCCGAGCGGCTGCAGGGCTGGGGCTATGAAGTCTCGCGCGGGCTCGGCGGCACCGGGCTGGTCGGGCAGCTCCGGCGCGGCGAGGGCGCGCGCAAACTCGGCCTGCGCGCCGACATGGACGCGCTGCCGATCACCGAGCAGAACGACTTCGGCTGGAAGTCGGCGAAGTCCGGGCTGATGCACGGCTGCGGGCACGACGGCCACGTCGCGATGCTGGTCGGCGCGGCGCGCTATCTCGCGGCGACGCGCAACTTCGACGGCACCGCGGCGCTGATCTTCCAGCCCGGCGAGGAGGGCTTCGCCGGCGCGCGCGTGATGATCGAGGACGGCCTGTTCGAGCGCTTCCCGGTCGAGGCCATCTACGGCATGCACAACTGGCCGGCGATGCGGTCCGGCACGATCGGCATCAACCCCGGGCCGATGATGGCCGCGGCGGACCGGATCACGATCGAGGTCACCGGCCGCGGCGGCCACGGCGCGCACCCGTACATGACGGTGGACCCGGTGCTGGTCGCGGCGCACATCGTCACCGCGGTGCAGAGCATCGTCTCGCGCAACGTGCGCGCGCTCGATCGCGCGGTGGTCAGCCTGTGCGCGATGCAGGCGGGCGACATGGGCGCGTTCAGCGTGATCCCGGGCAAGGCGATCCTGGTCGGCACGGTGCGCACCTTCAGCTCCGAAGTGCAGACCATGGTCGAGCGCCGGCTGCATGACCTGTGCAACGCGGTCGCGCTCGGCTTCGGCGCGTCGGCGACGCTGAACTACGAGCGCATGTACCCGGCGACGATCAACAGCCACGACGAGGCCGAATTCGCCGCCGACGTGGCCGAGGCGCTGGTGGGCAGCGACCGCGTGGTGCGCGACCTCGAGCCCAGCATGGGCGCCGAGGACTTCTCGTTCATGCTGCAGGTGAGGCCCGGCGCGTACCTGCGCATCGGCCAGGGCGCGGGCAACGGCTCGGGCTCCGGCGGCAATTTCCTGCACAACAGCCGCTACGACTTCAACGACGAGATCCTGCCGCTCGGCGCGGCGCTGCACGCCGGCCTGATCGAGCAGAGCCTGCCGCTGCGCAACCCGGCCGCGTGAGCCGGCTCGTTCACCGTTTTTGCCACCTGGAAGAGGAGACCCTGCCATGAAATTCAAACGAAATCTGCTTGCAGCCAGCGTGTTCTGTGCGCTGTCTGCTATATCTTTGGTAGCGTCCGCGCAGACGGTGCGGGTCGCCGACCAGGGCGATGCGCTCTCCATGGACCCGCATTCGCTGAACGAGACGCTGCAGCTCTCGGTCGACGGCAACATGTACGAGGGCCTGACCGGGCGCAACAAGGACCTGAGCCTGGCGCCGGCGCTGGCGACCTCGTGGAAGCAGACCTCGCCGAACGTGTGGCGCTTCAACCTGCGCCACGGCGTGCAGTTCCACGACGGCACGCCGTTCACCGCCGACGACGTGCTGTTCAGCTTCGCGCGCGCGGCGGCCGACGGCTCCGACATGAAGAGCTACGTCTCCGACTTCAAGGACGTGCGCAAGATCGACGACTACACGGTCGAGGTCGAGACCAAGGCGCCGAACCCGATCCTGCCGTCCATCATCTCCACCGTCTACATGATGAGCAAGAAATGGTGCGAGGCGAACAACGCGGTGAAGCCGGTCGACAAGCGCAAGGGCATCGAGAACACGGCCTCGTTCAAGGAGAACGGCACCGGCCCGTACCGCCTGCGCGAGCGCCAGCCGGGCGTGCGCACGGTGATGGTGCGCAACCTCAACTACTGGGGCAAGGTCGAAGGCAACGCGCAGGAGGTGATCTTCACCCCGATCGGCAACGCGGCGACCCGCGTCGCGGCGCTGATGTCGGGCGAGGTCGACGTGATGGAGCCGGTGCCGGTGCAGGACATCGCCCGCGTCAATGCCAGCGGCGTCGCCAAGGTGCTGACCGGCCCGGAACTGCGCACGATCTTCCTCGGCATGGACCAGAAGCGCGACCAGCTCCTGTACTCGAACGTGAAGGGCAAGAACCCGTTCAAGGACGTGCGCGTGCGCAAGGCGTTCTATGAGGCGATCGACATCGAGGGCATCAAGAAGACCGTGATGCGCGGCCAGTCGCGCCCGACCGCGCTGCTGGTCGGCCCCGGCATCAACGGCTGGACCGCCGCGCAGGACAAGCGCCTGCCGTTCGACGTCGAAGCCGCGAAGAAGCTGATGGTCGAGGCCGGCTACCCGAACGGCTTCGAGGTCTCAATGAACTGCCCGAACGACCGCTACGTGAACGACAGCCAGATCTGCCAGGCGGTGGCGGCGAACCTGTCGAAGATCAACGTCAAGGTTGACGTGATCGCCGAGACCAAGGGCACCTACTTCCCGAAGATCCTGCGCCGCGACACCAGCTTCTACATGCTCGGCTGGACGCCTTCGACCTACGACGCGGCGAACGCGATGCACGCGCTGATGGTGTGCCCGGACGACAAGACCGGCGCCGGCCAGTTCAACCTGGGCTCGTACTGCAACCCGAAGTTCGACGAGCTGACCGCGAAGGTCGAATCGGAAACCGACCCGGCCAAGCGGCAGGCGGAGATCACCGAGGCGTTCAAGATCTTCGCGGACGATGTCGGCACCCTGCCGCTGCACCAGCAGTACCTGGCCTGGGGCGTGAAGAAGGGCGTGAGCGTGGTGCTGCGCGGCGACAACATGCTCGACTTCAAGTGGATCCACGTGGCGAAGGCAGACTGATGCCCCGGCGCGCCGCGGCCGCATCGTGCGGCGCGGCGCGCGCCTGAACCGGTCGATCCGCTCCGATCCCACGCATGGTCCGGACCCTGCAGCGCTGGTTCGACAGCGACATCGGCTACAGCTTTCGCACCTCGCCGGTCGCGATCGCCGCGGCCGTGATCGCGTTCGTCTGCGTGTTCTGCGCGGTGTTCGCGCGCTGGGTCGCGCCGCACGACCCGTTCGACCTCTCGACGCTGGTGCTGTCGGACGCGCAGTTGCCGCCGGCGTGGTACGCGCACGGCACCGCGAAATACCTGCTCGGCACCGACGACCAGGGGCGCGACATCCTGTCCGCGCTGATGTACGGCGCGCGCATCTCGCTCGCGGTCGGCGTCGCGTCGGTGCTGCTGTCGATGCTGATCGGCATCTCGCTCGGCCTGCTGGCCGGCTTTCGCGGCGGCTGGATCGACTCGGCCCTGATGCGGCTGTGCGACGTGATGCTGTCGTTTCCCGCGATCCTGATCGCGCTCCTGATCGCCGGCGTGGGACGCGCGATGTTCCCCGATGCGCACGAGACGCTCGCGTTCGGCGTGCTGATCATCTCGATTTCGCTCTCCGGCTGGGTGCAGT
>JAFECV010000309.1 GCA_018241985.1 Pseudomonadota bacterium
CGATTGAATGCCTCAAAGACTGAGCCCAGTCGACGAACCATCTCACGCAGCTTCTCCCCATAAAGACCGAGCTGCGGGACGTCTTCGAACATCGCGTCCGACACCTGGCGAGCGGCCTGTGCCTGATGCGCATGGCTCACCGGCTCGATGTCATCGCGCTCGGCGCGCTGGAAAGCCAGCAGCAGCGTGACGTGGCAGAGCTCCTGGAAGTAGCGCAGGCTTGGCCGGGCCAACTGGCAGAACCGCTCGAAGCCCGCGTAGAGAAGGTTCTCGCGCTGGGGCAACCCGGCATATAGGTGGAACAAGCACCCGTAGAGGTTATTGTCGACCCAGCCACCGGACTTGTAGAACGGATCGTCACCGCCCGCTCTGTCGCCGGTCAGCGCCCGGAATGCCTGCAGTGTCGCCTCAGGGCTACCGGAGCGGTTCAATAGCGCCCCCAGCACGACACTGGCACGGGCCTTCGTCGGGTCGATCAGGTTGATCGCGTTGAGCTTCCCCTTGAATTGATGGCGAGCGAGCCCCTTGTCGATCATCTCCACCAGACGCCGCTTGAGCGGATCGTCATTCATGACCTCCCGGGCGATGTCGGTAGAGGTCAAGCGGGGAAGAATCTCGCGCACCCTGCCGACGACAGCAGTCCGATACTCCAGCGAAAGCCGGTACGACAGGTGCGCCGGGTCGTGCAGCTTCTGCGGATCGAAGATCGTGCACCCGAATCGCACCCCCTCCAGGTGAAGGCGCAGGAGGAAGAGTTCAGCGGCGAGCAGTTCGAACTCGTTCTCATGGGACAACTGCTCCTCGAGGTCGATCTTGCGCAAGTCGTGCAGCTCCACGATGCGTTCGTCGCTGCTCGTCTTGAAGTCGGTGACGGCGTCGCGCTTGTGAGCGATGTGCACCGCCAAGCGCAGACTGGGGTGCTTGATCGCATCACACACCACCATGCGCTGGACTTCAGCGAGGTTCTCGAATTCGTCGATGAACGCCCGAAACGACAAATTCTTCAGGCGCGTCAACCCTTTCGCCAAGTCCTCCGCAAGTCGTGGCAGCACCGAGGCGAAGGCCAGAAACATCGGCTGCTCGCAGCGCTTCGGATTGCGGACCCACAGCTCAAGCTCGCTCAGCTTCTCTTCGACGAACTTGCCCAGTTCACGCACCACGGTCACTTGCTTGGAAAACTGCAATGCCAACGCTGAACTGATAGGCAGGTCCAGTACGTCGAGCTTCCCGGCGACCAAATCAGCCGCTGCAATGTTCACGAATGCTTGGTGGGCCTCTCCCAGCAGCTGCAACGTGACGTAGTGTGAGAACGCCAATTTGGACTCTTCGGCACCCAGCCAGCTGGTCGTCATCAGCGAGCAGAAGCCGGTGTCCGGGCGGAGGTAGAGCCCAACACTGCGCAGAGCCTCGTCGCCGATCTGCCGCTTGCTGGCGCTGAATGTGGTGCTGTGGCAGAAGTGGCGGATGAACATCGTCTTGCCACAGCCTCGACCACCCAGGATGCGGACCGACTTGGTGTCGGCAAAGATACTGATGCGGCCGAAGAACGGCGGCACGATGAACTGATCCGAGACGTCGGCCGGCAGTTGCTCGGCGCGATTCTTGAGGAAGGCTTCGGCAAGGATGGTCACGGGCGCTCCTCAACGATCGAACAAGGGCTGCCACCGCGCCGACTTGATCGACAGCATGGAGACAGAGTTGTTGGGCACGGCGTGCTCGAACGCCACGACGAGGTCAAGCCCGTGCTTGGTGCGAGATGGGATCGCGTTGCGCCCGCACAGGTCAGCCACATGGTCACGCACGTCCTGCACCTTGTTGACTTTGTCTGCGCCCCAGATCGTCGGGTCGCTCGCGCAGGCGCGGAAGAACTGATGGCTCTCGTCTAGCGATTCCACGGGGTGCATCTCCAGCCAGGGCAACGCCCTTGCGAGCTTGGTCAGTCCTGCGTTGAAGGCCAGCAGGGGGCAGTACACGAGGGTGCGCTGCTTTGCATGGCTGGCCAGATCGTAGTGGCTCGCGAAGGTCTCGAACTGCTGCCCGGTTCCCACCAAGTCATCGATGAAGATCAGCGCCTTGACGCCAGTAGGCAGCCCGGCCAAGCGCTCCGGGCGGCAGAGCAGCGCTTTGGAAACATTGAGGTGGCGCTTAAAGGCACGAATCACCACGGCGCCACTCTTGCCTGGTGTCTTCTCGAACGTGCCGTCAACCGCCACAAAGCGGATGGGCGAGCGGTCGTCACCCTCACACAGCGCCCGGTCGAACGATTCCAGGTCGTCGAGCGCCATAACTTCCCGGGTGCGCAACATCTGCGGGAGCTCGCAGTGCGCCAGGTGTTGGAAGGAACTCTTGACCATGGCATCCGACCGGTAGGTTAGGCCATTGAGAAGATGCGCGGCCACGTAGCGGTCTTCGTCGGTGACGAAGTTCGCCAGCCAGTTGTTCAGCCGAATGGGGTCGATGCCGGTGATGATGCCCTTGTGTAGCAGTTGCCGAAACCGATGAATCACATCGTCACAGAAGCCTTGTCGATCTGGTGGAACATGGAACGTCATTCTCATTCTCTCGCTTCGTCGCCAAGTTTAGCGACGCGCGCACCGACTGCTCGAGGGTTGCGCGACTCAGTGAGGTGCGCAATAACCGTCATATGGCTGAAATCGTGAGCGTATGGCGTTGCTGTCGTCGACGGCAATCGTTGCAAACTGGTCACTTGGGCATTCAGACTGAACAGCAGCACCAGATCGAAACGAGCCGTTCGAACGGCTGCGCTGAACAAGCTATAAGTCTCGGCCAGTTAACGCATCACGCAAACACATACCTGCCTGAGCGCATGCCCGGACGCGAGGGTGATCGCCGAGCAAGCGATTCACCGGCAGCAGGCCGCGACGATGTGGCGCAGGTCGCTGCAGCCATATGGAACCGAACCGTCAATCGACAGCATGGCTGGCATATCGGCGCAGAGGCTTCGCCGCCCCATGCCGATACTCACCCGGGCTGGCCCCCGTCCATTTGCGAAACGCGCGATGGAACGCGCTGTGTTCGGCGAACCCTAGCGCGTGCGTGATTTCGGCGATGCTCAGTTCGGAATTGCAGAGATAGTCGACGGCCAGATCCCGGCGCAGATCGTCCTTGATGGCCTGGTAGGAATAGCCTTCCTGCTCCAGATGGCGCCGCAGCGTGGATGGGGTGGAGTGCATAGCGGCCGCCAGCACTTCGAAGTCCGGCCATTCGCCCGGTTGCATGCGGCACAGGCGCCCCCGCACCATGGCCGTCGGGCCGCTCTGATTCCGGTACTTGACCAGGAAGTTGGCCGGCGCTTCGCGCAGGAACTCCCGCGCCGCCTTCGCGTCGCGGACCAAAGGCAGACCAAGGTGAGCAGCGTCCACGACAAGGCTGCTCGCCGGCTGCTCGAACCGCACCGATTCACCGAAGATCAGGCGGTATTCGGCGGCATGATCCGGCGCCGGCTGGCGGAACGAGGTGGCCAGGATCGGCAGGCGACGCCCGACCAGCCAGCAGGCCAGGCCGTGGAGGATCACGAACAAGGTGCCGTGGGCAAACAGCCGTGCGGGCCGGGCCCGATCGACCAGGGTCAGGGTCGCTCGCCCGTCG
>JAFECV010000030.1 GCA_018241985.1 Pseudomonadota bacterium
GCATGCGCGCTTCGGCCTCGCTCGCGTACAGCCGGTCCGCATGATTGTGGCAATGCAGCGCGAATTCCTTGCCGGCCTCCAGCCCCTGCTGCTCGACTTCGGCGATCCACGCGCGCGCCTGTTCGAACTGCGGCGTGCGCAGGATCGGCACGATGCGCTCCAGCACCCAGTCGTAGAACGGGCGCTGGTCCTCGAACTCGAGCGTGCAGATGCTGTGCGTGACGTTCTCGAGCGCGTCCTCGATCGGGTGCGCGAAGGCGTACATCGGGTAGATGCACCACTTGTCGCCGGTGTTGTGGTGCGTCGCGCGGCGGATCCGGTACAGCGCCGGGTCGCGCAGGTTGATGTTCGGCGACGCCATGTCGATCTTCGCGCGCAGCACCATCGCGCCATCCGGATGGCGGCCCTCGCGCATCTCGCGAAAGCGCGCGAGGTTCTCCGCTGCTGCGCGGCCGCGGTACGGGCTGTCGACGCCGGGGCGGCCGAAGTCGCCGCGGTTCGCGCGCATGTCCTGCGCCGACTGCTCGTCGACGTAGGCGTGGCCGGTCGCGATCAGGTACTCGGCGGCGCGGTACATCTCATCGAAATAGTCGCTCGCGTGGTACAGGTGCGAACTGCTGTCGCCATCGAGCCGCGACACCCAGTCGAAGCCGAGCCAGTGCACCGCGTCGACGATGCCTTCGACGTATTCGCGCTCCTCCTTCTCGGGGTTGGTGTCGTCGAGCCGCAAGTGGCAGATGCCGCCATAGTCGCGCGCGAGCCCGAAGTTCAGGCAGATGCTCTTCGCATGGCCGATGTGCAGGTAGCCGTTCGGCTCGGGCGGAAAGCGGGTGCGGATGCGCGCCGGATCGGGCGCACCCAAAGCGTGATGCGCCCCGTCGCCCGGGCTGCCGCCCCAGCGGCGGCCGTCGTAGACGCCCCGCGCCAGGTCGTTTTCGATGATCTGGCGCAGGAAATTGCTGGATCGGGCGCCTGCTGCCTCGGCCGATGAACTCATGCCCTCGATTCTAGGCGGGGCGCCGCGCGACGCCCTGCGCGGTGCCCCGTCCGGTGGATTGGCGGCCCGGTCGCGTTACGTCTGGTAAAGGAATTCACGGGGCGCCGGTCATCGGCTTCACGCGGGCGGCGTTCAATAGAGCAAAGAGCGGCAGAAGGCCGTTCTGGGTGCGATCAAGGAGATCACGATGAAGACCCGCCGTTCCATCCCCGCCGCCGCTGCGGTCGCCGCGCTCGCGCTGGCCGGCCTCTGCGCAGCCGGCACGGCCCAGGCGCATCTCGACGTGTCCGTGGGCATCGGTCTGCCGGGCATCGCCTTCGGGGTTCCCGCGCCGGTCTACGTCGCGCCGCCGCCGGTGTACGTGGCCCCGGCCCCGGTCTACGTTCCGCCGCCGCCGGTGTATGTCCGGCCGCGCGCCGTCTACGTGGCTCCTTATCCGGTTTACAGGGCGGGTTGGGTGCCGCCGTACTACGGCGGGTATGGCTGGCGTGAGCGCCACGAATGGCGCGAACACCGCTGGCACCACGATCACGACCGCCACTGAGCGTCGGTTGCAGGCGGTTGCTGTCTCGCGGTCGGAGGGCGGCGGCGCTGCGCTGACTTTTCTCTGTCGGGGCTGACGCCGGCAGGCCTTCGGCCGGCCCGAACCCTCACTGCCCGAAGCGCGGCCCGGTCTTCAGGAACTCCAGTTCCGCCGCGCTGCTGCTGCGCCCGAGCGCCGCGTTGCGGTATGGAAAGCGGCCGAAGCGCTCGACGATCTGCAGATGCGTGCGCGCAAAGGAGAGGTTTCCCGCGATCGTCGCCTTCAGCGACGCCGGCACCTCGGTCGCCAGCGCTTCGAAGCGGCGCACGCATTCGCGCTGCAGCGCGAGGATCTCGGCGTGCATCAGCGGCATGTAGACGAACACCCGCGCGACCCACGGCAGCCGCTCGTCCGCGTGCTGCGCCAGCATCTCGCCGACCAGCCGCTCGGCCCGCGCATCGCCGGCGAATGCGCGCGCGGTGCCGCGATGCAGGTTGCGGCTGAACTGGTCGAGCAGCAGGATCAGCGCGAGCCGGCGCTTGGACGGCACCGGGCCGCCCAACCGCTCGCCATCCGGCTCCGCTTCCCAGCTCTGCAGCCCGCCGTCCAGCGCGCATTCGACCCAGGGGCCGAAGCGTTCGCGGATCTCGCGGTCCTGCTGCTCGCCGCCGCCGAACCAGAGCGGATCGAGATCGCGGCTCGGCCAGCCGAGGGCGAGGCCGTCGGCGAACCAGTAGTCGAGGATGGCCTGCGCGTGGCGCGGGTCGGCGAGTTCGCCGTCCGGCGGCGCAGCAGGGGAGTCGGGCATGGTCACATCGCCTTGAACAGATTCGCGTAGAGCCGGCTGACCGCGATCGTGTCCCCCCGTCCGCGCAGCGTCAAGTTCAGGCGACCGGCGTCGTCGCGCCGCACCGAGGCGATGGCATCGGCGCGCACCACGGTGCCGCGGTGCACCTGCCAGAAGACTTGGGGGTCGAGCCGCGGCAGCAGATCCTTGAGCGCCGTGCGCACCAGGTATTCGCGGTCGGCCGTCAGCACCCGCACGTACTTGTCGGCCGCCTCGAAGCAGACCACGTCGGCGACCGGCACCATCTGGATCGTGTTGCCGACGCCGGCCTGGATCATCCGCAGCGGCGCCGCAGCCTGCGCGGCCGGCGCCGCTGCGGGGGCCAGCAGCGCGCGCAGACGGTCCACGGCCTGCTCCAGCGTTGCTTCCGAATTCGTAGCAACCTGCGAAGAGGGGACAAGCGTTTGTTGCAGTTTCGCGACGGTTTTCGCGAGCCGCGCCGGCTGCACGGGTTTCAGCAGGTAGTCGACGGCCTGCGCCTCGAACGCCTGCACCGCGTACTGGTCGTAGGCGGTGACGAACACCAGCGCGGGGAAGGGCTTGCCGGTCGCGTGTTCGGGCGGCCACGCGTCCGCGAGTTCCGCCGCCGCGTCCAGGCCGCTCAGGCCGGGCATGCGCACGTCGAAGAACAGCACCTCCGGCGCGAGCGCGAGCGTGCGCGCCACCGCCGACGCGCCGTCGCCGACCACCGCGGCAATCTCGAGTTCGGGCCAGGCGCGCGCCAGTTCGCCCTGCAGCGCGGCGGCGAGCAGCGGCTCGTCTTCGGCAATCAGCGCGGTGGGCGGCATCGGCACGGCGGACTCCGTTCAGGCCATCGGCGTTCGCATCGGCAAGCCGGCGGGGCCGTCGGTTCCCGCGGTCGGCGACGCAACGGCCGCGCGGGCGCGCAGTTCCTCGGTGGTCTCGCCCGGCCCGTCGGCGCGCCAGCCCGGCGGCTTGAACAAATGACCCCAGACGGCCCGTGCCGAGCGCGCGCCGCGCAAGTCGCGCCAGAGCGCGATCCACGGCGCAAATTCGATCTTGAACAGGTTGTGGCCGACGACCGGCGTCACCAGCCCATAGCGGCACGGCACGTCGGCGCGCTCGGCGATGCAGGTGCCGAACAGCCGGTCGAACACGATCAGCACGCCGCCGTAGTTGCCGTCGAGGTATTCGAGGTTCGACGCGTGGTGCACGCGGTGCGCCGAGGGCGTGTTCAGCACCCATTCCAGCGGGCCGAGCCGCGGAATCCAGGTGGCGTGGATCCAGAACTGGTAGAGCAGGTTGAGCGTGAGCATCAGCAGGATCACGCGCGGCGGCATGCCCAGCAGCGGCGTGAGCATGAAGAACAGCAGCGTGCCGGTGAGCCGGCCGGTCCAGCCGAAGCGGTACGCGGCCGAGAGGTTGAGCTGGTTCGACGAATGATGGATCGAGTGGGTGCACCAGAACCAGCGCACCCGGTGCGCCGCGCGGTGGTACCAGTAATAGCAGAACTCCTGGCCGACGAAGCACGCGGCCCAGCCGCGCCAGTCGTCCATCGGCAGCGTGAACAGCCGGTGCTGCCAGAACCAGTCCATCAGGCCGACCCAGAACATCAGCGGCAGCAGCCAGCGCAGCGGGTATTCGCGCACCAGGAAGTCGATCACCGAGATGCCGGCGGCCCTCCAGTCGTAGGCCGGGCCGCCGCGGCGCGCGTGGCGCCACGACAGCACCAGCGCCTCGGCCAGCGAGGCGGCCAGCACCACGGCCACGGAGATTTTCAGGACCAGCAGGAGCGCATGCATGGCAAGGGATTGTTCACGAAATTCCGATCATCGCGCCAGGGCGGCGGTGCGACGGCGATGGTTCAGCGTACGTCGGCAGGAACTTGGGCAAACACCCGGTTTTCAAAGGGAAATCGCACTGTAGCCAGCGCCCCACCTTCACGTGCTGCTATTAGTTCAATAGTGGCGGCGTCGCCGTAGACGGTGCCAAGGCGCTCGCGCACCTGGGCCATGCCGAAGCCGCCGGCGCTGGCTCGCATGCCGTCCGTGGCGCCATCCAGCCCGCCCTTCGCCCCCGCGCCCAGGCCGACGCCGGTGTCGGCGACTTCCAGCACCAGCCAGCCGCCCTCGCGGCGCGCGCGCACGTCGATGCGCCCGCCGCCCACCTTGGGCTCGAGCCCGTGCCGGATAGCGTTCTCCACCAGCGGCTGCAGCAGCAGCGTCGGCACCGGATGGCCCTCGAGCTCCGGCGGCAGTTCCAGCGTGTACGCAAGGCGCGAACCCATGCGCACCGACATCAGTTCGAGGTAGTCGCGCAGCCGATCGAACTCGGCGGCCAGCGGATGCTCGGTGACGCGCGATGCACCCAGCGTCGCGCGCAGATAGGCGATCAGGTGATCGAGCATCTGCTGCGCCCGGCTTGGGTCGGCCGCGATCAGCGCGCGCAGGTTCGCCAGCGTGTTGAACAGCATGTGCGGCTCGAGCTGGGTCTGCAGGAGCTTCAAGCGCGCCTCGGCCGCGAGCCGCTGCGCCTGCTCCACCTGGCCGTGCAGTTGCGACTGCTTGCTTCGGCTGAAGAAGTAGTAGAAGCCGGCGCCGCCGGCCAGCAGCGACACCAGCCAGGAACTGCGCTGCTCGAGCAGGCCGCGCTGCCAACTCGACCAGCCGAACCAGGCGTCGGCGGCGAAGGTGCCGATCAGGTAGCCGCCCGCGATCGCGACCAGCGTCAGCGCGAGGCCCTTGATTCCCGGTGGCCAGCCGGGGCGCGCCGACCGGTCCAGCAGGTAGGAGCCCGCTTCGGCGATCGCCCAGATGCTCGAGCCTATGCACAGCGAATACACCAGCGGCACTCGGTACGGCTCGCCCGGCGTGAACATGTAAACCAGCGCCGACGCCGCGAGGCTCAGCGCCAGCGCCTGCAGATAGTGGTTGGCGAGCCGCACGAAGTCGATGCGGCGGCTGCCGTCCGGCTTGTCGATCAGGCGCATCGGCGTGAGTCCGCGGTGCGCCTCCTCAAGTGCCGCTCTGGCCGCGCTGCAGGCGCTCGCGTTCGCTTTGCACCAGCCGTGCGCGCACCGTGCTGCCCGGACCGAACACGAACACCGAGGCCCAGTGCAGCGCCAGCCCGAGGCCCCAGCCGAGCGCGGGGAACAGGTTCCAGTGGCCGCGCCCGGCGGCGCCGGCGATGAAGAACAGCAGCAGGTTGACCGCCGCATAGACCGCGGCATGCAGGTACCAGCCGAGCTTGGCGCCGGCGCGCTTGTGCGCGAGGCGATCGATCTCGTCTTGCGACATCGTCGTGTTCATGGTTTCAGTTTCTCACGGACGGTGGAACGAGGATCTGGCGCTTTCCAGGCGCTTCAGACGCCGGGCTCGAGCGCGCTCGCGTGCGCGCTCTGCAGCGCGAGCCGCCACAGCCTTGCCGCGCGGGCGGCGAAGGTGCCGCTGAACGCGCCGTACGCCGTGCCGATCGCGAGCGCGAAGCCGGCATGCTGCGCGAGCGCAGGGTCCAGCGCCAGCTTCACGCCGACCGCGTACTTGACGCAGAAGATGCCCATCATCAGCACGAGCGGGACCACGCTGCCGGGGAGCTGGAAGCGGCGGTTCGCCGCGTCGTAGCGCACGCCCGCCGGCAGCGCGCGCAGCAGCACGACGGGCGCCAGCACGGCCGCGCCGATCGCCCAGCCGGCGAGCGCCAGCGGCCCGCCCGGGGACTGGCCGAACGCCGAGGCCACGCCGTACAGCGACAGGCCGACCATTGCCAGCGGCAGCAGCGTCGCGCGCGGCAGCTTCACCTGGTGGGGCAGCATCTGCCGCATGCCGAGCCACAGCAGCAGCAGGAACAGCGCGAACACCCAGAGCGGGGTGTGGATCAGGATTTGCATCAGCATCATGGTGGTACCTCCATTGGCGGTTCGGGCGGCCTTCCTCGGCCGTCGACGCGACTTTGCGCCGGCCGCGAGCGGCGAGCCAGCCCGTTGCGACGAATGGCGGCGGGGGCGGCGCGAAATGCGGCCCGGCGGCGCGAATCGGAGCGAATGGCGTGCGCTAAATGGAGGCGCCGCGGCCTTGTTGGAGATGGCCGGGAACGCGACGCCCGATACGGCTGCCTAACGGAACCGAACCACGCTGCTCTGCCGTTGCGCACGCCCCATGGCCCGTCGCTGGCTGCCGGCGGGAACGAAGGTCAGGCCCGGCATCGACACCCCCAGGCCGGCGCGAAGTCGCGATGCACCTGGGTCTGCAGCGGCGGCACGGCGGCCTGCACCTGATCGGCGCTCGGCACGGTGCGGGCGTTGATCGCTGCAACCTGGAGTTCGTCATGGACGTCTCCTTCGCGAGCATCACCCGCGGGTCGATCGATTCCAGCGTCTAGCCGATGGCCTGTGTCTTGTCGATCCGGCAGAAGAAAAAAGTGACAGCATGGCAATCGTCGTTGTTCTGGAACTCGCGCGAGGCGCAAGGTTCAGAAGATGATCGGCACCGAGACCACGCGGCAGCGCCAATCGAACGTGACGCCTGGCGCCGCGGCGCCGCCGGGCTGCCACGAATACACCGTGATCTGCAGATCCATGTTCCCCGTTCCCGGCGCGGGGCCGACGGTCTGGTACGTCGTGGTGAGGAAGAACGGGTTGGCGCCACGCGGCGTGGCCACGACATTGGCCGGGTAGGCGAACGTGAAGCTGGTCCAGCAGAGCGCGTCGCTCAGCAGGAACGTCCGCTGGCCGTTCGATCCGGTCGAATTGGTGCCGTCGACGTCGAGCAGGGTCGTGTCGTTGCAGCGCTTGCCCGGAAAGATGATGCTGCGCCACGTCGCGCTGCCGTCGTTGGTGCTGAAGGCGCCGACCGGGTACCAGAGGTTGAGGATCTGCGCGGGGCTGACATCGATGTCATGCCCCGCGATCGCCTCGAGCTGCTTCTTCAGCTCCGCCGCTTTCTTCGCATCGTCAGACTTGGTGGCCATGGCTTTCTCCTTTACCCGCCTCTGCGGAAGATGCCCTTCTTGAGAAATCCGGCCAGATCGCGCGCGTCTACCGGCTGGACGCTGCGACCGGCAGCGAATGAGTAAGCGCGGCCGGTGACGGCGCCGCGCACCACGATCGGCGACGCTGGTGGCGCATGGGTCGCGACCCGCGCCTGGCTAGTTCTCAGCGCCATCCTGCGTTGACCGCAACACGACATGGTTGTTGTTCTCCGGAAAACTGGGGGGCTCCATCTGCAGCGCCGCGCGGTCCGCGCCCAGCCGTTCCAGCAGGCACGCCGCCCCCGACAGCGCAAGCCAGGCGAGCACCCACGACGGCGCCGAACGGGCGAGCACGAACGCGAACGGCACGGCAATCCACAGCGAAAGACATTGAAAGCAATCCATCAACGCGCCGAACACGCTGGTGCCGAGCTTCGCCCGCAGGCTCAGCATCAGGTCCGCCGGGCCGTCTTCCGCGGCAATCAGGTGCGTCACGCGCCAAGTCGCCAAGGCGGCGAGCGCAAAGCCGAGTTCGGGGCGCCATGCGTTCACGGTCCGTCGGGTCCCTGCCGTTCGATTTCCGCCGCGCGCCGCGGGTCGCCCGCGCGTGGCTTGGCCGCAGCATGCATCCGCGCCGGGGACTGCCGTTAGAACCGACCTGCTCTTGATTGGAACGATTCTGCGGCCCGGCTCGCGGCCACGATCTTCTACGGCGGCTGCGTGCGCGGCAGGCTTTGCTGCTGGAAGCGGGTCGCCGGTATGCCGACGATGCGCCGGAACATGCGGCCGAACTGCGACAGGTCGTTGAACCCGACCGCATAGGCGACCTGCGAAACCGATGCCTGCGGCTCGGTCAGGAAGTCGCGTGCCTTGTCGATGCGATAGTGCACGAGGAAGCGCCGAAACGACGTTCCGTGCTCGCGATGAAACACGCGGCTGAACTCCGATTCCGACAGGTGACAAAGCGCCGCAATGGCCCCGATGCGGCACGGTTCGGCGTAGTGCTCGCTGATCCAGGCCACGGCGGCGGCTGTCCGTGGCGCGGCGCTCAGCGGCCTGCGCAAATGACCTGCGGGAGCGATCAGATCCCGCGGAAACGGCATCGCCGGCCATCCATGCGTTGCCGTGGTTTCGGCCGCCGTGAGCGCCACGGCCTCGATCTGGCGCGCGATCGTTTCTGCCGCGATGGGCTTCACGCGATAGTCCCAGACCCGGGAGCGGAACGCCCACATGGCGAGCGCTTCGGAATGGTATTCGGTGAACATCAGCACCGGCAGCGCCGGAAACTCGCGCCGCACCAGCGGCACGGCCGCCAGCCGTGCGCGGTCCGGGTAGTCGTACTCGATGCAGACGAATTGCGGGCGATGGGCCGCGACGGCACGCGGAATTTCCGTAAGCTGCGTGATCCGAAGCGGCTCGCAATGCGGCCGGGCGTCCGGCAACAGACCGCGCTGCTCCGGCATGCAACGCAGATCGATCCAGACCGCGCGCCGGGCGCCCACCGCTGCACCGTCCATGCAGATTCCTTCCGCCGATGTGCCCGCTGCCCTGGGCGATGCCGGCTGATGCAGGCTCGTCGGCGGCTGACCCATTCGGAGCGGGCGGGCGAACTCGCAAATGGTAGGAAGATTCGGCGCGCGCGGTTGTATCAGCTTGCATCGGGAACGCAGGCGCGTGCCGGCGCCGTGCGGCCGAACGGCGCTTTATTTTTACCAAGCAAACGCTTGCTATAAATAGCACGATCTGGTACGGTCGCGTTCATGGTCAGAGTCAACCGTGCGGCCGCCGCGGCCGTCGCTCCAACCGCCGAGCCTGTCGAAACTGGCGCGGCGCAAGCCGATGCAACCGCTGCGCCGGATCGTCCGGCGCGGCCGCGCGGGCGTCCGCGCAAGACGCATTCCGAGCGCGACCAGGGCAACCGGCGCCGGCTGATCGTCGAGGGCGCGGCCCGGCTGTTCCGCGCGAAGGGCTACGCGGCGGCGAGCACGCGCGACATCGCGGCCGCGGCCGGCATGCGCGGCGGCTCGCCGTTCTATCATTTCGAGAGCAAGAGCGCATTGCTGTACGAGGTGATGCGCCAGGGCATGGCGCAGGCCGCGGCGAGCCAGCGCGCGGCGCTCGAACACATGGGCATGGACGCTGCGCCGCGCGAGCGCCTGCGTGCACTGATCCGCAACCACTTCGAGGTGCTGCTCGGGGCTCACAGCGATTTCATCCCGGTGATGCTGTACGAATGGCGCTCGCTGAACGCCGCGCAGCGCCGTGGCATCGCCCGCCAGACCGACGCCTACTCCGCCGAGTGGATGCCGACGCTCGACGCGCTGCACGCAGCCGGTGCGCTGCGCGCGGACCCGCAGACGGCGCGACTGCTGATCTTCGGCGCGCTGAACTGGTCGGTTCAGTGGTATTCGAAGCAGGGGCCGCTGGGGCTCGATGCGCTGACCGACCAGGCGCTTGCGCTGTTCGTCGGCAACAACTGACATGAGCGTGAACGCCTTCCAATCGAGCTGGAACCCCGGTTCCCCGCAGGCCCTGGAGCGCCGCGCCGCGATGCTCACGCGCATCGAGCGCATGCATGCGCTGGAACAGCGCGCCGCCGATCAATCGGCCAAGGCCGGCCCGCGCTTTGCCAAGCGCCATCAGCTGCTGCCGCGCGAGCGCATCGCACTGCTGCTCGATCGCGGCGCGCCGTGGCTGCCACTGGCCGCGCTGGCGGGCTTCCTGCAGGACGTGCCCGATGCCGAAAAGTCCGTGCCCGGCGGCGGCATCGTCGCCGGCATCGGCTTCATCGAAGGCACGCGCTGCATGGTGGTCGCGAGCGACTCCGGCATCGACGCCGGCGCGATCCAGGCGATGGGCCTGGACAAGATCCTGCGCGTGCAGGAGATCGCCCTCGCCGAGCGCCTGCCGTTCATCCACCTGGTCGAGAGCGCGGGCGCGAACCTGATGCGCTACCGCGTCGAGGGCTTCGTGCACGGCGGCGCGCTGTTCCGCAACCTCGCGCGGCTGTCCGCCGCCGGCATTCCGGTCGTCACCGTGCAGCACGGTTCGGGCACGGCCGGCGGCGCGTACATGCCGGGGCTGTCGGACATCGTGATCATGGTCGAGGGCCGCTCGCGCGCGTTCCTTGCCGGCCCGCCGTTGCTCAAGGCGGCGACGGGCGAGGTGGCGACCGAGGAGGAACTGGGCGGCGCGCTGATGCACACGACCGTCTCGGGGTTGGGCGAATACCTGGCGCGCGATGACCGCGAGGCGCTGGCCATTGCACGGCGCGTGGTGGCGCAATTTCAATGGCAAAAAAAGGCTGCAGCGAGCGCGGATCAATCGCTATTAGCTATCGATCTAGGAGCATTGGAGCCGCCCTGGCCGGCCGACGAACTGCTGACGCTGATGCCGGCGCACCACCGCGAGCCGGTCGACATGCGCGAGGTGGCGGCGCGGCTGCTCGATGGCGGCGAACTGCTGGAGTTCAAGCCTGGCTACGGCGCGGCCACCGTGTGTGCGCAGGGGCACATCCGCGGCCATGCGGTCGGCCTCATCACCAACAACGGCCCGATCGACATCGCCGGCGCCAACAAGGCCACGCACTTCATCC
>JAFECV010000310.1 GCA_018241985.1 Pseudomonadota bacterium
GATTCGCCGGTTTCAGCGCCCGGCCCGCGGCGCGGCGCATCGCCGGGGCCGCGTTGCTGGCCAGTGCCGCGCTGACCCTGGTCGCGCCATGGCTGCCCGAATCCTCGTGGCTGCACGCGTGGATGCCGTTCGTCTGCCAGACGCGCTGAAGACGATCGCCCGCGCCGGGCCAACGACACGCCAGAAGCACCAGCAGCCACGCGACTTGGGGGTGTGGGCGATTCGCCATCGCGATCCGGCGGGGCGGCAGACCTGCGGTAATGTCACGGCACCCGATGCCGCCAGAAATGCCGGTCCTCCTCGCGCTGGCAGAGCGGCTCATCCGGCTTGGCCGACGACCAGGTGATCGCGCCGCAATGCGCGGAGTCGAGCACGCGGATGCCGCGCTCGGTGTAGCGCGCGATCACGCCAGGTGCCGGATGGCCGAAGCGGCTGCGGTACGCGGCCTGCACCAGCGCGAGGCGCGGCTGCACCGTGTCGAGGAACAGCGTGCTGCTGGAGGTCTTGCTGCCGTGGTGCGGCACCAGCAGCAGGTCGGCGCGGATCGCGTCGGGGATCTCGGCCGCCAGCCGCTCCTCCTGCGGCCGCTCGATATCGCCGACGAGCAGCGCGGTCTGCGCGCCGTTCGAGATGCGCAGCACGCAACTCAGCGCATTGCTCTTCTTCGCTGACACGTAGTCGGCGGCGCCCGGGTGCAGCATCTCGAATTCGACGCCGTCCCAGTTCCAGCGCTGCCCGCCGCCCCGCGCCGCGACGCAGCGCTGGAATTGGGACGGCGGCCGCAAGGCCTGCAGCGGGTGATCCGGCTCGATCGAGCTGATCAGTGCGGCCTGCGGCTGCATCGCCAGCACCGCCGGTGCGCCGCCGATGTGGTCCGAGTCGCGGTGGCTGAGCAGCACGGTGTCGACCCGCTCATCGAGCGCACGCAGCAGCGGTACCAGCACGCGCTGGCCGGCATCGCTCTCCTGGCTGAAGCGCGGGCCGGTGTCGTACACCAGCGTATGGGCGCGGGTGCGCACCAGCACCGCGTTGCCCTGGCCGATGTCGGCGGCGAGCAGTTCGAACTGTCCCGGCGCGGGCCGCGGCGGCTGCCAGAGCAGCGCCGGCAGCACCAGCGGCAGCCCGAGCAGGCGCAGGCTCACGGGCAGGCGCATCGCGATCAGCAGGCCGCCAACCACGCCGGCCGCGCCGGCCCACAGCGGCGGCGCTGCGACCGACAACGTCGCGAACGGCAGCGCCGCCAGCAGCCCCAGGTACCAGCGCAGCGCGTCGACGCTCGCCGCGGCGAGCTGCCACAGCGGCGCGATCAGCACGCCGGCCATCGCCAGCGGCGTGACCAGCAGCGTGACCCAGGGAATCGCGACCAGGTTCGCCAGCAGCCCGACCAGCGACATCTGGCCGAACAGCAAGAGCGTCAGCGGCGCGAGCGCGATCGTCAGCACCGATTGCTCGCGCAGCGCCGCGCGCAGCCGCGCCGCGAGGCCGGGTCCGTGCCCGCGCTCCATGCCGCGATCGGCGGGATCGGCCGCGAACAGCACGCCGACCGCGACGAAGCTGAGCCAGAAGCCGGCCTGCGTCAGCGCGAGCGGATCGACCGCGAGCACCGCCGCGCAGGCCAGCAGCCAGACCTGCGGCCAGGGCCAGCGCCGCCCGGTGACGCGCAGCAGCGTCGTCGTGGCGAGCATCAGCACGGTGCGCTGCGACGGCACGCCCCAGCCGCTGAACACCGCATAGCCGGTAGCGAGCAGCAGGCCGCCGATCAGCGCTGCCGAAGGCGCCGGCACCGCCAGGCAGAGCCAACTCGAGCGCCGCCACAGCGCGCCGACGACAAGCGCGGCGAGCCAGGCGAACATCGTGATGTGCAACCCCGAGATCGCCATCAGGTGCGCAACGCCGGTCGCGCGGAACACGTCCCAGTCGCCGCGCTCGATCGCGTTCTGGTCGCCGGTCACGAGTGCGGCGACGACGCCGGCCGCGGCCCGGTCCGCGACGCGCGCGAAGATCGCGCCCCGCACCCGTTCGCGCGCGAGCTCGACCGGATGGCGCCAGGTCTGGCCGAGCCGCTGCGGCGGCGGGTCGCCGCCGCCGGTGCGCACGTAGCCGGTCGCCTGCAGCCCCTGCTCCCACAGCCACAGCTCGTGATCGAAGCCGTGCGGATTCACGTTGCCGTGCGGCGCCTTCAGCCGCACGCGCAGGCGCCAGCGCTCGCCGGCGTGCAGCTCGCTCGCCTGCGGCCCGACGGCCTGCGGCACCGACGACTGCGCAGGCGACTCCATCGACCGCGGCGCGGCTTCCTGCGCCACGCCGTAGCCGTTCGCGTACCAGTGCAGATCGATCAGCGGCGGCAGCGCGACCGCGCGGCCGTCCAGTTGCGCCGCCTCGACCTCGAAGCGAAACCGGGTGCCGACCTCGCCGTGCTGCGGCATCGCGGCGACAACGCCGACGACGTCGATGCCCTGCCCCTCCAGCGCCGGCGCGAGCGCATCGCGCTCGAAGGCGAGCGCGCGCAGCCCGCACAGCGCGAAGGCCAGCATCGCGGCCGCCGCGAAGGCCGCGCCGTAACGCCAGGACCGGCCTCTGGTTGCTATATGTTCAGTAGCGCCAACCCAGTACAGGACGGGCGCAAGGAGCACGAAACATGCATAAATCGGCCAGTCCCAGAGCGCCGGCTGCTGCAGTTGCAACGCCGTGCCCGCGATGAAGCCGGGCAAGGCCGCGAGGGCCAGCCCGGCGCCGGCCACGCTCCGGTGTCCGCCCTGACGCCCCGCGCTCTGCATCGCGCGATGCTAACGGAGCGGCACACGGTGATCGGCCGGCGCCTACTCCCTACTCATTGGTGCTGCGCGCTACAGTGGAGTCCATTTCAGTCCTGTTCACAACCATTCGACGAGGTATCACGATGAGCGCTCAAGCCAAACTGAAGGAACTCGGCATCACGCTGCCCCCGGTGGCCACGCCGGCGGCCGCGTACGTGCCGTTCGTGCGCAGCGGCAATCTGCTGTTCCTGAGCGGCCATATCGCCAAGCGCGAGGGCGCACCCTGGGTCGGCCAGCTCGGCAGCACGATGACGACCGACGAAGCGAAGGCGGCCGCGCGCGCGGTCGCGATCGACCTGATGGGCACGCTTGCCGCGGCGACCGGCGACCTGAACCGGGTGCGGCGCATCGTCAAGGTCATGTCGCTGGTCAATTCGAGCGCGTCGTTCACCGAGCACCATCTGGTGACGAACGGCGCGAGCGAGCTGCTGGCGCAGGTGTTCGGCGAGCGCGGCGCGCACGCACGCAGCGCGTTCGGCGTCGCGCAGCTGCCGTTCGGCGTCTGTGTCGAGATCGAGCTGACCGCCGAGGTCGACTGAGGAGCCGGCGCGCGGCGCCCGCGCGAATCGCCGGTTGCTATTGAATAGATAGCTACTCGTGAAGATTCCGCCTTGGCTGCAGGCCGATTTCTTTTGAACTCACGAGTTGGGCGCGGCCTCGCGGCGACTCATACGGTTTCGCATTCGAGCGCAGAACAAGGCGGGGCGCCTACGAGCAGTGCTTGAGGCACTGGCCAAGGCGCCCCAACGCGGTTATGCGTTTGAAGGCAAAACCGTATCA
>JAFECV010000311.1 GCA_018241985.1 Pseudomonadota bacterium
GATGAATAGGTTGCCGCGCCAACCGCTGCCGTAGCGCTCGCTGGTGAGAAAGGCCATGCCCGACGGCGCGATCGACGGCGTCCAGTGGTGCAGCGGCTGTTCCATGCCGGCCTTCGCGGTGATGCCTTCGCCGATCTTGCCGCCGCCGTACTGCTCGCCGTAGGTGATGACCGGCCAGCCGTAGTTGCGCCCGGGGCGGATCAGGTTGATCTCGTCGCCGCCCTGCGGCCCGTGCTCGTGCTCCCACAGCGTGCCATCGGGCGCGTAGGCGAGGCCCTGCGGGTTGCGATGGCCGTAGCTCCAGATTTCGGGTAGCGCGCCGGGCCGTTTGATGAACGGGTTGTCCGTGGGAACGGTTCCATCCTTGTTCAGGCGCACGATCTTGCCCAGGTCGTTGTCCAGCGTCTGCGCGTCCTGCATGTGCGTGAAGCGCTCGCCGAGCGTGAGGAACAGCGTGCCGTCCGGCCTGCCGTTCTTCTCGCCGAGCACGATGCGGCAGCCGAACTGCAGCGTGCCGACCACCTTGGGCCGCTGGCGGAAGATCACGCGCAGGTCTTCCAGCCGCGTGCGGTCCTCCGACAGCCGCGCGCGTGCCAGCGCGGTGCCGCTCGCACCGCCTGACTCGGCCGGCTCGGCGTAGCAGAAATAAAGCGTGCGGTCGTGCGCGAAGTCGGAATCGAGCAGCAGATCCAGCAGCCCGCCCTGCCCGCCGGCCGCGACCTTGGGCACGCCCTGGACCGGCGGGTCAGCGCGGCCGTCCGCCTCGATCACGCGGATGCGGCCCGGTCGCTCGGTCACCAGATATCGGCCCTGCGGCAGGAACGCGACGGCCCATGGATGCTCCAGCCCGCTTGCGACCACCTCGTGGCGCACGGTCTCGGCCCAGGCCGCGCTGCACAACGCTATGATAAATATAGCTAGAAGCGAAGGTAGAGCCTTGGATTTGAGCATTTTTCTTTCAAAAAATGCGAGAAAGGCCGACAAACCGCTCGCGTCAGGCGATGCGCACCACGGTACGTCCATGGAGCTTGCCCGCCATCAGCGCGTGTGCGGTGTCGATCGCCGCGTCCAACGGCACCTCGGTCGTGATCGTCTCGAGCAGCGCGGGGTCCAGGTCGCGCGCGAGCCGGTCCCAGGCGCGCTGGCGTTTGGGCAACGGCGCCATCACCGAGTCGATGCCTGCGAGCGTGACGCCACGCAGGATGAACGGCAGCACCGTGGTCGGCAAGTCCGACCCCTGCGCCAGTCCGCAGGCCGCGACGACGCCGCCATAGCGCGTCTGCGCCAGCGCGTTGGCCAGCGTGTGCGAGCCGACCGGGTCGATCACCGCGGCCCAGCGCTCCTTCTGGAACGGCTTGCCCGGCGCAGATAACGTAGCGCGGTCGATCAGCGACGCGGCGCCGAGCCGCTCCAGGTACGCCTGCTGCGACGCCTTGCCGGTGACCGCGACCACCTTGTAGCCGAGCTTGCCGAGCAATGCGATCGCGACGCTGCCGACCCCGCCGCTGGCGCCGGTCACCAGTACCTCGCCGTCGCCGGGTTTCACGCCGTGGTCTTCCAGCGCCAGCACGCACAGCATCGCGGTGTAGCCGGCGGTGCCGATCGCCATCGCCTGGCGCGCGCTGAACGCGGCCGGCCGCTTCACCAGCCAATCGCCCTTCAATCGCGCGCGCTCGGCGAGGCACCCCCAGTGTGTCTCGCCGACGCCCCAGCCGTTCAGGATGAACGCGTCGCCCGGCTTCCAGCCCGGGTGGCTCGACTCGAGCACGGTGCCCGCGCCGTCGATGCCGGCGACCATTGGCCAGTTGCGCACCACCGGGCCGGTATTCGTGATCGCGAGGCCGTCCTTGTAGTTGAGCCCGGAATATTCGACCGCGACCATGACGTCGCCACCCGGCAGCGCCGCCTCGTCGAGTTGCTTGAGCGACGCGCTGAACTGATCGCCTTTTTCCAGCAGCAGGGCCTTGAACATGGCATTTCCTCCGTAGTGATCGAACCTTCAGAACAACCGGCGGCTGCAAACCGGTGCGCGCTGCCGTCGTCGGCCGCCACCGGCCGCGCGCGGCCCCGAACTGCGATTAGAACCGCTGCCAGCCAGTGCGGCGCCGCCGGGGCCTTTCCCGACCCTGGCCTGCGCATTGCGAACCCCATCGCGCCCCCATCGCACCCCTATCGCGATGCGGCCCCAAAAACGTGAAATAGTTGCCGATCAACAACTTGGAAACCATTCTTCGCTTGACCTCTAGGCACAGGCTCGCTACCCTCCCGGCCATGTCCCGGTGGCCCATTCTCACTGCAGTGCTGCTTTGCGTCTGCGCTGGCGCGCAGGCCGCGCCGCCGGCGGGCAACGACGAAATGGGCACCTACCTCGCCGAACACGGCCTGATCTCGCAGATCGGCGGCCAGCTCGATCAGGTGCGCCGCACCGTCAGCGACAAGGCGTCCGAACTGGTCGTCAATGCGATGGGTTTCCTCGGCGTGCCGTACAAGCGCGGCGGCAATTCGGTCGCCGACGGCGGCTTCGACTGCAGCGGCTTCGTGCGCGCGATGTACGAACAGACCCTGGGCCTGATGCTGCCGCGCCGCGCGGACCAGCAGGCGGCGGCGACCGAGGCGATTCCGCGCCGCGACCTGCGCCCCGGCGACCTGGTGTTCTTCAACACCATGCGGCGCGCGTTCAGCCACGTCGGCATCTACATCGGCGACGGCAAATTCATCCATTCGCCGCGCACCGGCGCGGACGTGCGGATCGAAGACATGGACGCCCGCTACTGGCGCACGCGCTTCGACGGCGCGCGGCGCGTCGAGACCGGCGCAGCCACCACGGCCGTGGCTGAGGCCGCGACGCCGACGGCAGCGGCCGCGCCGGCGCCCGCAATTCCCAGCATTCCAAGCAACATCGCGCAGCAGTTCGCTCCGCGCTGATTCCCGCGCCGCGGCCCAGCCGGCTACGGCTTGATCGGCGTCACCGTTTCCTTGATCTCGCCGCCCGAAACCTCGGGGCTGGTGCTCATGCTCGGGTTCTTGCGCGCCTCGCGCGCCCGGGCCATCTCGTCGCGGTATTCATCGCGCGCCTGCTTCTCGCAGGATTTGCGGTCCGCCTTGGGCTGGGCGCTGCAGTCCGCCAGGTTCAGCTTCAGTGCACCAGCGGCCTCGTTCTCGATGGTCCGGTACTTCTGCTGACCGGTTACGTCAGGTTGGGACCCGCGGGCCAGTTCCTGCTCCACATTGGCAGCCAACGCCACCGGCAGCACCGCCGTACAGGCGCAGAGAACGAAGATCTTCGATAGCTTGCGCATCATCGCGTCTCCTTGAGACAAGGTTGGAAAACTCTAGCCTAACAGCCGATGCGGTTCGGTGCCAGCAACCGGCGTCGTCCGATGGCGCCGGTGCGGGCTTTCCTCTGGTGGCAGGGTTTGCGGCCGATCCTCAGCCCGCGCCGACCGCGCGGCGCCGCTGCGCCGCCAGCCAGAGCAGCGCCGCGGCGACCACCGCCACCGCCAGCAGCGCCAGGTGATTCAGCAGCGCCCAGCCGCCGCTCCCCAGCATCACCCCCGACAGGAACGAGCCGCTCGCGGTGG
>JAFECV010000312.1 GCA_018241985.1 Pseudomonadota bacterium
AGCAGCTCCAGATTCGGCAACTGATTCATCAACTGAGCGAACGTCACCTTGATGCCGAATGTCTGCTGAACGCCCAGCGCGACCTGGGTCAGCGACAGGGAGTTGAAGCCTTGCTCGAGGAACGTCGCCGACGTGCTGATCTGCTCTCGATCGAGGCCTGAAATCGGCAGCAGGATGTCGATCAGCCGGGCGATCAGGCGATCCTTGGGATCGAGCGGGCCGGCGGCCCGGGTATCGTGCCCGGCATCTTCGATCTCGGGCGGTGGCGAAGCTTCGTCGATCGGCGCGACGACTGCACCGGGACTCATAGCCTGCGGATCAACCCAGTAGCGCTGGCGCTCGAACGCGTAGGTCGGCAGCGGCACGTGACGCCGCTCCTCGTGCGCATGGAACGCCTCCCAGTCCAGGCTGATGCCGTTCTGCCACAGCGAGCCGACGGCGAACAGCAGCGCCTTCCACTCGGTGTGGTTCTCGTGGGTGTCGCTCAGCGTCGGGATCGCCGTGCCGGGCCGCTGCGCCGAGAAGTGCTGGCGCACCAGCGACGACAGCGTGGCGCGCGGGCCGCATTCCAGGAAGAAGTCGTACCGGTTATCCACCAGGTACTGCGCCGCCTTCGAGAACTGCACCGTCGCACGCGCATGGTTGGCCCAGTAGCCGGCGTCCGTGGCGTCGGCCGCGGTCATCGGTCGCCCCGTCACGGTCGACATCAGGGGCCGCGCCGGGGGGCGCAGCTTCACCTCGGCCACGGCGGCGCGCAGGCGCTCCAGGATGGGATCCATCATCGCGGAGTGGAAGGCGTGCGAGGTGAGCAGGTGGCGGCATACGATGCCCTGGGCTTCGAGCGTCGACTTGAAACCCGCCACGTCCGGCTCGCTGCCGGCGACGACGCAGGTGGTGGGGCTGTTGTTCGAGGCGATCTGCACGCCGGCGGGAAGCATGGTCTCCACCGTTTCGGCTGCGGCTCCCACGGCCAGCATGGCGCCGCGCGGCAGCGCCTGCATCAGCCGCCCGCGCAGCGCGATGATGCGCAGCGCGTCCTCGAGGTCCCACACACCGGCCAGGGTCGCGGCCGCGAACTCGCCGATGCTGTGGCCCACCATCATCGCGGGCTGCACACCGAGGCTCTGCCACAGGCGCGCGAGCGCGTATTCGATGACGAAGATCGAGGGCTGCGTGTAGAACGTGTCCTGCAGCGACGTGCGCGCGGTCTGCTCGTCGCCGCTCTGCGGGTAGAGCAGTTCGCGCAGGTCGCGGCCCAGATGGGGCTTGAGCAGCTCGCAGCAGTCGTCGACCACGGCGCGGAACAAGGGTTCGCCCTGGTACAGGTTCTGCCCCATGTGGACGTACTGCGTGCCTTGCCCTCCGAACATGAAGACCACCGGAGGATCGCGGCGCTCGCAGCGCCGGCTCCCCGATTGCAGCGGATTCGGCTGCCGCTGCCGAAGCAGTTGGGCCGCCTCGTCCGCATCGGTGGCGACGACGAAGCGCCGCTGCGCCATCTGCCGGCGCCCGGTCTGCAGCGTGTAGGCCGCATCGGCGAACTGCGGCGGCGGCATGCCGTCCAGGGCCTGTGCCATCGACTGCGCGACCGCATCGAGGGCGGTGGTCGATCGCGCCGACAGCGGCAACAACTGGACCGGCCGCGCCGCACCGCTCGGCGATGCGATCGGGGCTTCCTCGAGAATCATGTGCACGTTCGTTCCGCCGAAGCCGAACGCGCTCACCGCGGCGCGGCGTGGCTGGGCGCCGCGGGGAAACGGAATCAGGCGGTCGGCGATGAGGAACGGGCCGTCGGTTAGGTCGATCTTCGGGTTGAGCTTCTTGAAGTGCAGTGTTCCGGGGATCTGCTCGCGGTGCAGCGTCAGCGCGGCCTTGATCAGGCCTGCCACGCCCGCCGCGTTGGTGGGGTGTCCGATGTTGCCCTTGACCGAGCCGACATGGCAGAAATGCTGCTTGTCGGTCTTCGCCTGAAAGACCTGGCGCAGCGCTTCCATCTCGATCGGATCGCCGACCGGCGTCCCCGTGCCGTGCGCCTCGATGTAGCCGATGGTCTCGACCGGCACGCCGGCGCGCGCCTGGGCCATCGCGATGACTTCGGCCTGGCCCTCGACGCTCGGCGCCAGGAACGAAACCGGACGTCCGCCGTTGTTGTTCTTGGCGCTGCCGATGAGGGTGGCGTAGATGGTGTCGCCGTCGGCCACGGCATCGCGCAGGCGCTTGAGCACGACGACGCCCGCGCCGTCGCAGAACATCGTGCCCGTGGCATCGGCATCGAACGGGCGGCAGTGCCCGTCGCGCGCGAAGGTTCCGCCTTCCTGGTACAGGAAGCCGCTCTTTTGCGGCACCGTGATGTCGACGCCACCCGCCAGCGCCATGTCGCACTCGTGATCGAGCAGGGCCCGGTAGGCCTGGTCGACCGCCAGCAGCGTGGTCGAGCAGGCGGTGTTGAGGCTGACGGCGGGGCCGCGCAGATCCAGCAGGTACGCGGTGCGCAGCGCGATGTAGTCCTTCTGGTTGCCGTATTCGACCGCCAGGTTGCCGGCCAGCGCCAGCAGGTCGGGGCGCGTCAGCAGGTTCGTCGTGTAGTAGTGGTTGTCGCCGATGCCCGCGTACACGCCGATCAGCCCTTTGTAGCGTTCGGGGTCGACGCCGGCGTTCTCCAGTGCCTGTTGGGCCAGTTCGAGGAACACCCGTTGCTGCGGGTCCATCACGCGGGCCTCGAGCGGGCTGATGCCGAAGAAGGCCGCATCGAAACGATCCGCGCCGTCGATCATGCCGCGGGCGCGCACGTAGTCGGGGTCGTCGCGCAGGCGCGGATCGATGCCGGGCCCGAGTTCTTCGGGCGTGAAGAACGAGATCGACTCCACCCCATCGCACAGATTTCGCCACAGCTGCTCGAGGTTGTCGGCGCCTGGAAAGCGCCCGACCATGCCGACGATGGCCACCCCTTCGCGCGGCCGTTTCCCCGACGGCCCGCTGCGCTCGCGTGCACGCTGGTCGGCCTGATCGCGCAATCGGGCTGGCGCGTCGCCACCTTCGACGAACCGGCCGAGCTGCGCGATCGTGGGGTACTGGAACACCTTGATCGGCGGGATGTCATGGCCGAAACGCTGGCGATACAGGCCGGTCATCCGCACGACGGCCAGCGACGTGCCCCCGAGGTCGAAGAAGTTGTCGTCGATACCGACCTGATCCAGTTGCAGCAGCTCGCACCACAGATCGGCCAGTTGCTTCTCCGCGCCCGTGCGCGGCGCGATATAGGCTTGCGCGAGCTCCGGCCGATGCCGGCTCGGGTCGGGCAGCGCCTGGCGATCGATCTTGCCGTTGGGGGTCAGCGGGAAGGTTTCGACCCGCTGGAACACCGCCGGCACCATGTAGTCCGGCACGGCCGAGCGCAGGTGCTCGCGCAGGAAGTCTGCACTCAAGGCCATACGGCCCGGCTCGGCCTCGGGGCCCGGCTCGGCCTCGGTGTAATAGGCGATCAGGCGCTTGTCGCCTGGGCGGTCTTCCCGCAACGCGACCACTGCCTGTTGCACGCCCTCGGCGCGGGCCAGCACCGCCTCGATCTCGCCGAGCTCG
>JAFECV010000313.1 GCA_018241985.1 Pseudomonadota bacterium
CGCGAACTGCAGTCGCGACAGGTCGACCACGGTGATGTCATGCATGACGATGTGTCCGATTGGTGAAGAGGGACTCTTGCACTCCTTCGGATGCTACGTTTTTCAAGATCGACGTTGTTTGATGCCGATCATGTTCGCCGACTTGCAGCCGTGGATATCGCGAAGGTCGCCCTGCGGATCGCGCCGCGCCTCAGCCCAGCCGCTTGACCAGCACCTGGCTCCTGCGGTCCCAGTTGTACTTGCGCTTGCGCGCCTCGGGCAGCCAGTCCGGATCGACCGACTGGAAGCCGCGCTTGAGGAACCAGTGCATGGTCCGCGTGGTGAGCACGAAGATGCTTTCCAGGCCCGTGGCGCGGGCGCGCTGCTCGATGCGCCGCAGCACCTTCTCGCCGTCGCCCTGGCCCTGGCTCTGCGGCGATACGGTGAGCGCGGCCATCTCGCCGGTGCGCGCCTCGGGGTAGGGGTACAGCGCGGCGCAGGCGAAGATCACGCCGTCGTGCTCGAGCACGGTGTAGTGGCCGGCGTCGCGCTCGATCTCGGTGCGGCTGCGGCGCACCAGCGTGCCGTCCTTCTCGAACGGCTCGATCAGCTGCAGGATGCCGCCGACGTCGTCGCTGGTGGCTTCGCGCAGGTTCTCCAGCTTCTCGTCGATCACCATCGTGCCGATGCCGTCGTGCACGTAGATCTCCAGCAGCAGCGAGCCGTCGACCGCGAACGGGATGATGTGGCTGCGCTCGACGCCGCCGTGGCACGCCTTCACGCAGTGCTGCAGGTAGAACGCGGTGTCGGTCGGGTTCTTCGAGGGCAGCTCCTGCGCCAGCAGCCGCTCCGCCTCGGCGAGCGAGAGCTCGGTGTCGATGGGGTTGTCGTCGCTCTCGGGCTCGTGCGGCTTCATGCGGATGCCGGGGATCTCGGTGACGAAGATCAGCTTGTCGGCCTGCAGCGCGACCGCGACCGAGGTCGCGACTTCCTCCATCGTCAGGTTGAACGCCTCGCCGGTCGGCGAGAAGCCGAACGGCGACATCAGCACCATCGCGCCGAAGTCGAGCATGCGGCTGATGCCGGCGACGTCGACCTTGCGCACCACGCCCGAATGCTGGAAGTCGACCCCGCCGACGATGCCGATCGGCCGCGCGGTGATGAAGTTGCCCGAGATGACCCGCACCGTGGAGCCGGCCATCGGCGTGTTCGGCAGCCCCTGGCTGAACGCGGCCTCGATCTCGTACAGCAGCTGTCCGGCCGCTTCCTGCGCGCAGTCGAGCGCGACCTCGTCGGTGATGCGGATGCCTTGCGAATACTTCGGCGCATGGCCCTTGGCCGCGAGCTGCTCGTTGATCTGCGGCCGGAAGCCGTGCACCAGCACCACCTTGACGCCCATGCTGCGGATCAGCGCGAGGTCCTGCACCAGGTTCTGCAGCTTGCCGGCGGCGATCGCCTCGCCGCAGATCGCGATCACGAAGGTCTTGCCGCGGTGCATGTGGATGTACGGCGCCACCGAACGGAACCAGGGGACGAAGGTGAAGTTGAAGACGGTGGACATGGGAGGGGGCGCGCCGCTCAGGCGCAGGCAAAGGGGTTGGTGACGGTGAGGTTGCCGAAGCGCCGGCCATGCGGGCCGTCTTCCGTGTACAGGACGTCGGCATTGGCGCGCAGCGCGGCCTCGAGAATCAGGGCATCCCACCACGCGAGCTGGTGCTCCTGCGCGAGTCCGATGGCGATGCGCACGCTGTGCGCCGTTGCGCCCAGGACTTCGAAGCTGGCGAGCTGGTCCACCTGCTGGGCCGCTTCCCGCGGGCTCAGCGGCGGGCGCAGCTTGCGCGTGGTGATGCTGTAGAACTCCTGCAGCACCTGGGTGCTCAGGGCGATGCTGTCGTCGCGCACGGCGCGCGCGAAGCAGTCGATCGCCTGCGCTTGGCGCGCAGGATCGCCTGCATCCACGGCGTAGACCAGGATGTTGGTGTCGAAGAAACAGACCATGCCTTCAGGCGTGCGCGCCGGGAACGCCGGTCGCATCGGGGTAGGATCGGTCGTAGGCGTCTTCGCGGCTCCAGCGCACCCCTTCGCTGTTGGCCTTGCTGCGTCGGGCCGCGGTGATGAAGGCCTGGCCCGCGGCCTGCTGGCGGTCGGTCTCCTGCGCATAGTCGGCCAGGAACTCGCGCACCTTGGCGCTGACCGAGGTGCCTTCGTGGATGGCGCGGATGCGGGCCTTGCGCACGATGGCCTCGTCCAGCGCGATGGTCAGGTTGGTCATGGCCTTTTCCTAGTTTTCCCGGTAGTCATACGAGTTCAAGTGTAGCACGTGGATTCGTGTCATGGGATAATCAGCCGGTGACGGTTTCCAGAGCACTGCCCGCCGAGCCTCCTTCCGATCCTGGCGCGGGCCGGCCCGCGGGCCGCCTGGCGATCGAATTTCCAGAATCCCTGCCGGTCTCGGCCAAGCGCGACGAGATCATGGCGGCCATCCGCGAGCATCAGGTCGTGATCGTCTGCGGCGAGACCGGCTCGGGCAAGACCACGCAGTTGCCGAAAATCGCGCTGGCGCTGGGCCGCGGCAAATGCAATGCCGCGCCGGGGCAGAAAGGCCGGCTGATCGGCCACACCCAGCCGCGCCGCATCGCCGCCAGCTCGGTCGCCAAGCGCATCGCCGAGGAGCTGAACACGCCGCTCGGCGAAGTCGTCGGCTACAGGGTGCGGTTCCAGGACCGGCTCTCGCCCGGCGCGTCGGTCAAACTGATGACCGACGGCATCCTGCTCGCCGAAACGCAGACCGATCCGCTGCTCCAGGCCTATGACACGCTGATCATCGACGAGGCGCACGAGCGCAGCCTCAACATCGATTTCCTGCTCGGCTATCTGAAGCAGATCCTGCCGAAGCGCCCCGACCTGAAGGTGATCGTCACCTCGGCCACGATCGACGCCGAGCGCTTCGCGCGGCACTTCGCCGATTCGAAAGAGCAACCCGCGCCGGTGCTGATGGTCTCCGGCCGCATGTTTCCCGTCGAGCAGCGCTGGCGTCCGTTCGAGGAGAGCCGTGACTACGGGCTGAACGACGCGATCGCCGACGCGGTCGACGAGTTGTGGCGGGACCGTCCGGCGCCGGGCCGCCCCAAGCCGGACGCGGCCCCCAGCCCCAGCAAAGCGCAGGGCGTCGCTGCGCTTGGGGGCAGCGACGACGCGCAGCGCGGAGCGTGGGGGCCAGGCCAACAGGGGGACGTGCTGGTGTTCCTGCCCGGCGAGCGCGAGATCCGCGAGGCGGCCGATCATCTGCGCCGGCATCTCGCGCAGCAGCCTTTGACGCACGGTACCGAGGTGCTGCCGTTGTTCGCGCGGCTGTCGCAAGCCGAGCAGGACCGGATCTTCGACCGCCACAGCGCGCGCCGCATCGTGCTCGCGACCAACGTGGCCGAGACCTCGCTCACCGTTCCCGGCATCCGATACGTGATAGACGCAGGGACGGCGAGGGTCAAGCGCTACAGCTTCAGGAGCAAAGTGGAGCAGCTGCTGGTCGAGCCGATTGCCCAGGCGGCGGCGAACCAGCGCGCCGGCCGCTGCGGGCGCGTCGCCGAC
>JAFECV010000314.1 GCA_018241985.1 Pseudomonadota bacterium
CTCGATCAGGCCGGCGACATTGCCCATGCTGCCCGAAGTCATCGACTGGCCCGAGAGCGCGCCGCCGAGGTTGCCGAGCGACAGTCCGTTGCCGCTGCCGCCTCCGCCGCCTCCCTGCTTCAGCAGATCTCCGAGCTGCGCGTAGGCCGGCGCGGCGAGCAATGCGGCGGCGAGGATAGTCAGGGGGGCGATGCGGCGAATGCGTGCTGGCATGGTCGGGCTCCGACAGGAATGGCTGCGATGCCCGACTATAGGCCGGCCGCGCCGCCGCGCAAAAAAGGGGCGCCGCAGGATAATGCCGCGATGAGACTGCTCCACACCATGCTGCGCGTCGGCGACCTCGAGCGCGCGATCGACTTCTACACCCGCGTGCTCGGCATGCAACTGCTGCGCCGCTCGGAAAATCCGGCGTACAAGTATTCGCTCGCCTTCGTCGGCTACGACGGCGGCAACCCGGGGCAGGCCGAGATCGAGCTGACCTACAACTGGGGCACCGAGCAGTACGAAATGGGCACGGCGTACGGCCACATCGCGCTCGGCGTGCCCGACGTGCACGCGGCCTGCGACAAGATCCGCGCCGCCGGCGGCCAGGTCACGCGCGAACCGGGGCCGGTCAAGGGCGGCAGCACGGTGATCGCCTTCGTGACCGATCCGGATGGGTACAAGATCGAGTTGATCGAGCGGCGTTGAAACACCATTTGCTCTTCTTTTGATAGCTTACTGTCAGCACTGCACCTTCGTTACAGCGCTTTTTCCTCAGAAGCATCGCCGTTGTCGCCGCCGATCGCGGGCCCCAGGTCCTGGAGGCGGGTCCGCTACTCGTTCAAATTCACCCCCTGCGGATCTCGCATGGTGAGCAGGGCGGACAGCGAGATGATGCAAAGCACGATGAGGTACACGCCGATCGGCCAGGCTTTTCCTGTGGCGTTCACGATGGATTGCGCGATCATCGGAGCGAAGGCGCCACCCAGGATCGCACCCAGCGCGTATCCGATGGCCACTCCCGAGTAACGGACTTTGGCCGGGAACATCTCGGCGTAGAGCGCGGCCTGGGGGCCATAGGTGAGGCCCAGCGGGAGAGACAACACCAGCAGCCCGATGAAGAACAGCGGCAGGCTGCGCGTCTCGAAGATGAACCACATCGGGATCGCCCACAACGCGAGGACGACGTAGCCGATCACGAAGATGCGGGTGCGCCCGATGCGATCCCCCAAGTGGCCACCCAGCAGGGTCGAGGCCAGCCAGCCGATAGCCGCGATCACCGAAGCCCACAGGACTTGGGTCGTATCGAACTTGAGCACCTTCTGACCATAGCCGATCAGGAAGGCCAGCAACAAATAGCCGGCCGCGTTATTGGCCACGAAGATCAATGCCGCCCGCAGCACGCGGCCACCGTGGCTTTGAATCAACTCCTTGAGCGGCGCGGAGGCTTCCTTGCGCCGGTGGCGCAGATCGGTGAACACAGGGGATTCCTCGACCCGGCGGCGAATCAGGATGCCGACCACGATCAGCGCGATGGAGAGCAGGAACGGAATGCGCCAGCCCCAGGCCAGATAGGCATTTTTGCCGATGGCCAAGGTAATGGCCAAGGTCACGGCGGTGGCCAGCAGCATGCCGATCGGGACACCGATTTGCGGAAACGAGCCGAACAGGCTGCGGCGCCCGAGCGGCGCGTGCTCGACCGCCAGCAAGGCCGCACCACCCCACTCACCCCCGGCCGAAAATCCCTGAAGGATGCGCAGCACGACGAGGGCCAGTGGCGCCCAGATGCCGATCTGGGCGTACGTGGGCAACAGGCCAATCAGGGAGGTGGAGGCGCCCATCAGGATCAAGGTGAGCACCAGAACCATCTTGCGCCCGTAGCGATCCCCCAGGCCGCCGGCCACGATCGCGCCCAGCGGCCGGAACAGGAACGAGATGCCGAGCGTCGCGTACGAAAGAATCTGGGCCAGGGCCGGATTGTCGGCGGTCAGCCCGATCAGGAAGAGCGGCGCCAGAATCAGCGCAGCCGCCTGCGCGTAGATGAAGAAGTCGTACCACTCGATGGCAGTACCGACAAGCGTTGCCCACAGGACGCGCTTTTCCTCGTGGCTGAGACCGGAGGACGGCGGTGCCGCTGCGATGGAGGGAGTGCTTGCTTGCATGATGGCTCCTGCTGTTTTCGGTGTGTTTTGGGCTTTGGGAAAGTGCGTCAGCCGCGCAGCAGCTGCCACAGCTCCTGGTCGCGCTCGGCGGTCCAGATGCGCGGGTGCTCGATGCCGCTCAGTTCGTCGTACACGCGCGAGACGTCGAACGGCAGCACGTGCTGAAACACCGGCCATTGCCCGAACTGCGGCACCATGGCCGCCTGCGCGCGTTCATAAGCCTGCTTGAGCGATTCGCCTGCGTCGATGCAGGCCTGCACGGTGATGAGCAGGGTGCGCAGAAAGACCTGCGTGGATGCAATGGCCTCCTGGCAGGCGGCGGGGGTTTGCAGCACCGCGCCGCGCCCCGGCACCATGACCCGGGGCTTGAGCGCCGCCACCGCGTCGAGCGTGCTCAGCCAATCGCGCACGTAGGCATCGCCGGCATAGACGCCGCAATGGTTTTCCACCACGTCGCCGGCAAACAGCGTGCCAGTGTCAGGAATCCAGCACACGGTGTCGCCCATCGAGTGGCCGCGCCCCAGGTTGATGAGCCTGAGCTCGCGCCCGTTCAGGTCGATGGACAGCTGGCGCTCGAACACCACGGTGGGCCGCGTCAGGCCGGGGATTTCCTCGATGCCGGCAAACAGGCGCGGAAAACGTCCCGCCTCGGAGTCGAAGTCGGCCTGGCCGCGGTCGCGAATCCAGTCGGCCGTGCCGCGGCTGGCGAAGATGGCCTGCACGTCGGGAAAGGCGCTGGCACCCAGCACGCGCACCGCGTGATAGTGTGTGAGCACGATGAAGCGCACCGGCTTGTCCGTGACGGTGGCGATCTCGCGCAGGAAGCCGCGTGCCATGCGCGGCGTGGGCCGGGTGTCGATGGCAATCACGTGCTCATCGCCCACCACGAAGCCGCAGTTCGGGTCGTGCTCGCTGATGTAACCGTACACCCGGTCGGCCAGTTCGACCACGCGGGGTTTCTGCTCGGCGTTGTCGGCCTGCGATGCGAAGCTGGTGCTCATAGTTGTTGGGCGGCCTGGATGCAGGCCTGGAGAACGGTGTTGTCGCCAACCTGGTTGGCCAGCAACAGCACCAGCCGGGCGTTGTAGTCCGCGCTGTCGGATTCGCTCAAGTCCTGCTGCGCTCCAACCCATGCCGCGTAGAACGCATCCGGGTCGGCGATGTTGGGTTCAGTCTTCATTGCAAGGTCTCCAGGGCCTGTTGGAGTTGATCGGGGGTTGGCATGGGCAGGCAGGCGGCCAGGTATGCATCGGGGCGAACCAGTGCCACCGAGCCGTCTTTGGCACCCAGGTGCCGGGCCAGTGACGCATCGGCCGCCAGCGAATGGAGGCTCAGGCCGACCGCGCGGGCCAGCATCTGCAAATCGCTGCGCGGAGTACCGACGAAGAAGGCGACGCC
>JAFECV010000315.1 GCA_018241985.1 Pseudomonadota bacterium
GATGGCCCGGCTTTGGCATGCCTTCGCGACCCCTTTCATAGCGTTAACAGGCCCTGGTTCACATCAGCATGGTGTTGCGGATCAGGCCGACGGCCAGGCCCTCGATCTCGAACGGCTCGCCGGGCTCGACGATGATCGTCGGGAAATCGGGGTTTTCGGCATGCAGTTCGATCAGGTGCTTGTTGCGCCGGAAGCGCTTGACGGTGACCTCGTCGCCGAGCCGGGCGACCACGATCTGGCCGTTCTTCGCGTCCTTCGTGGCCTGCACCGCGAGCAGGTCGCCGTCCATGATGCCGGCGTCGCGCATCGACATGCCGCGCACCTTCAGCAGGTAGTCGGGGCGGCGCTGGAACAGCGTGCTCTCGATGTAGTAGGTCTGGTCCACGTGCTCCTGCGCGAGAATCGGCGCGCCGGCGGCGACCCGGCCGACCAGCGGCAGCGCGAGCTGGGCCAGGTTCTGCAGCGGCAGCGAGAACTGCTTGAAGCGCGATTCGTTGATCGTTCGCAGCGCCTCGCTTTGCAGCCGGATGCCGCGCGAAGTGCCGCTGACCAGTTCGATCACGCCCTTGCGCGCCAGCGCCTGCAGATGCTCCTCGGCCGCGTTCGCGGACTTGAAGCCGAGTTCGGCGGCGATCTCGGCGCGCGTCGGCGGTGCGCCGGTGCGCGCGATCGCGCTCTGGATCAGGTCCAGAATCTGCTGCTGGCGAGCCGTGAGTTTCGCCGGGAACGGCGGCAGGTCGGTCATCTGAGCTCCTTGGCGTCGGGCGTGGGGGCCGTCTGCAAGTCGAATACTGTGCGGATACACAGTATCTGTATTTTTGAACAGTTTTTGGCGAAATGCAAGCCATGACCAAAAAAATTCATAGCAAGCTGGTGCTGCTCGGCACCGGCGGCACGATCGCCGGGACCGCGGCCGCGGCCGGCGACAACATCGGCTATCGCGCAGCGCAGCTCGGCGTCGACGCGCTGATCGCGGCGGTGCCGGGCGCCGCGCAGGCGCTTGGCGGTAGCACGCTGGTGACCGAGCAGGTCGCGCAGGTCGACAGCAAGGACATGAGCTTCGCGGTCTGGCAGCGGCTCGCGGCGCGCGCCGCGCACTGGCTCGCGCAGCCCGATCTGCAGGGCATCGTCATCACCCACGGCACCGACACGCTGGAGGAGACCGCGTACTTCCTGCAGCGGGTGCTGCGCCCGGCAAAGCCCGTGGTGCTGGCCTGCGCGATGCGGCCGGCGACCGCGATCGCGCCGGACGGGCCGCAGAACCTGCTGGACGCGCTCGCCGTCGCTCTGCATCCCGGCGCACGCGGCGTGGTCGCGGTCTGCGCCGGCACCATCCATGGCGCGCTCGACGTGCAGAAGGCGCATACCTACCGGCTCGACGCGTTCGGCTCGGGCGACGCTGGCCCGATCGGCTATGTGGAGGAGGGCGCGCTCAGATTATTGAGAAATTGGCCGCAAGCGCAGGATTCATCTTCACCGATAGCTATCGAAAAGATAGTAAACGCCAAGGACTGGCCGCGCGTCGACATCGTTCTGAACTACGCCGGCGCGGACGGCGCGGTGGTCGAGGCGCTGCTCGCGCGGGGCGTCGAGGGGCTGGTCGTCGCCGGCACCGGCAACGGCACGCTGCATCACGATCTCGAGGCGGCGCTGCTGGCGGCGCAGCGCCAGGGCGTGCGGGTGCTGCGGGCGAGCCGCTGCGCGATGGGCCGGGTGCTGGGCCAGTCGGGCGACGACATTCCCGATTCACGGGGCCTGTCGGCGGTGAAAGCCCGGGTCGAGTTGCTGCTCGAACTGCTGCAGGCGCGCTGACGCCGCGCCTGTTTCCATACCTATCTCGTATTTACCCCGCGCCGGCCGCGGGGCCTCGCCTCAGCTTGCGAGCGCGGCGAGCGCGCGCTCGCGGATTTCGTCGACGCTGCCGCTGCCGTTGATCTTGCGGTACTTCGGCGCCGCGGCCGGGTCCTGCTTCGCCCAGTTCGCGTAGTAGTCGACCAGCGGCCGGGTCTGCGAGCTGTACACGTCAAGGCGCGTCCTCACGGTTTCTTCCCGGTCGTCGTCGCGCTGGATCAGCGGTTCGCCGGTCACGTCGTCGCGCCCGGTGACCTTCGGCGGATTGAACTTGACGTGGTAGGTGCGGCCCGAGGCCGGGTGCGAACGCCGTCCGCTCATGCGCTCGATGATCGCGTCGAACGGCACGTCGATCTCGAGCACGTAGTCGAGCTTCACGCCGGCCGCCTTCATCGCCTCGGCCTGCGGGATGGTGCGCGGAAAGCCGTCGAACAGGAAGCCGTTCGCGCAGTCGGCCTCTGCGATCCGCTCGCGCACCAGGCCGATGATGATGTCGTCGCTGACCAGCGCGCCCGAATCCATTACCGTCTTCGCCTGCAGGCCGAGCGTGGTGCCGGCCTTGACCGCGGCGCGCAGCATGTCGCCGGTGGAGATCTGCGGGATGCCGTACTTCTCGCAGATGTACGTAGCCTGCGTGCCTTTGCCGGCGCCCGGGGCGCCCAACAGGATCAGTCTCATGGATCTCCTCGCTCGAACGGGTGGGATGCCGCGATCGCCGTCGCAGGCCGCCGCGGTTGTGCCGCGTTGTTGGAAGCAAAGAATAGCATGCGCGCCGAGCGAGACCGCGGGCGGCCGGCAGGCGTGAACAAGCCGCGGCTAGCTGGCGTAGAGCGCCCGCACGCGCGCCAGGTCTTCCGGCGTGTCGACCCCGGGGCCGGGCGCGTGTTCGGTCACATGCACCGCGATCCGGTGCCCGTGCCACAGCACGCGCAACTGCTCCAGCGCTTCGATGCGCTCGATGGGCGCTGCCTCAAGCCGGGGAAAGCCGCGCAGGAATTCGGCGCGATAGCCGTAGATGCCGATATGGCGCAGCGGCGCCGGCTGCGGCAATTGCGGCAATTGCGGCGCGCCATTCGCGCTATTCACACCGCCCGCCGCGCCGTCGCGCCACCACGGGATCGGCGCGCGGCTGAAGTAGAGCGCCAGTTGCCGGCGGTCCAGCACCACCTTCACGACGTTCGGGTTGAGCCAGTCCTGGGCCGAGGCGATCGCGTGCGCGGCGGTGCTCATCGCCGCCTCGGGGCGCTCGGCCAGCAGCCGCGCCACCGACTCGATCAGTGCCGGTTCGATCAGCGGCTCGTCGCCCTGCACGTTGACCACGATCTGGTCGCCGGCGATCCCGAGCTGTTCGCAGGCCTCGGCCAGCCGGTCGCTGCCCGAGGGGTGATCGGCGCGCGTCAGTACGGCCTCGACCTGATGCGCCTCGCAGGCGGCGACGATGGTGGCGCTGTCCGCCGCGACCACCACGCGCGCGGGCTCGCCGCCGGCATTGCACAGCTTTGCGCGCTCGGCGACCCGCACCACCATGGGCTTGCCGGCGAGGTCGGCGAGTGGCTTGTTCGGCAGCCGCGTCGACGCCAGCCGCGCCGGGATCAGCACCGTGAACCGCATCGCCGCGGGTCAGCCGACCAGCGGCGTGCGCCGCGGCAGCCGCTCGAGCTCGTCGTCGCTGAGCGTACGCGCCTCGG
>JAFECV010000316.1 GCA_018241985.1 Pseudomonadota bacterium
TGCTGATCGCCGGGCGCTCGGGCTCGGCCATCACCGCGCAGATCGGCGTGATGCGCGTCACCGAGGAGCTCGATGCGATGCGCGTGATGGGCATCGCGCACGGCTTCCGGCTGGTGCTGCCGCGCGCGCTGGCGCTGCTCGACGGCGCGCTCGAAATCGAGCGGGCCGCGCAGGCCGGCCTTGCGCAGCAGGCGCCGCTGCTGAAGATCGGCGCGAGCACGACCATCGGCAATTACGTGCTGCCCGACCTGCTGGCACGCTACCTGCGCGAGAGTGCTTCCGCGCCCGGCGCGGCCCGGCAGCCGCAGGTCGTGATCGGCAACACCGCTGAAATCTGCGAGGCCGTTGCGGCCTTCGACCTCGACGTCGGACTGATCGAGGGGCCCTGTCACGTGCCGGAGCTGAACGTCGCGCCCTGGCTGCACGACGAGATGCTGATCGTCGCGTCCGCAGCCAGCCCGATCGCCGCGGCGATGCAGTCTTCCGGCGACCGCAACGTGCCGATGCGCCTGCTGCGAGAGCAGGTCTGGCTGCTGCGCGAACATGGGTCCGGCACCCGGGAGGCGACAGACCAGGCACTATTGCCGCAGCTTCTCTCCTATGCGCGAAGCATCGAGCTGGGCAGTTCGGAAGCGATCAAGCACGCCGCCGCGGCCGGTCTGGGCGTCGCGTGCCTGTCGGCATGGGTCGTGCAAGACCTCTTGTCCACGGGCCAGCTCGTGGTCGTGCGCACGAAGATGCCCGGCCTCACCCGGCAATGCCATATCGTCGTCCATCGCAAGAAATACCCGACCGCCGCGCTGCAGTCGTTCGTTGCGCTGGTCTCGGCGATGCCGTCCGCGGCCTAGCCGCACGCACTACGGCGCGGTGGCGGCCGGCACGGCCTTGCGGCTCGCGCCGATAATCGCGCGAACCACGAAGGAGAACGAACGATGGGCCTGCTGGTGCTGGGACTGGTGATCTTCCTGGGCGCGCATTCGACCCGCATCTTTGCCGACGACTGGCGCACGCGCCAGATCGCGCGCATCGGCGCGATGCCGTGGAAGGGGCTGTACTCGGTCGTGTCGATCGTCGGCTTCGCGCTGATCGTCTGGGGCTACGGCCGGGCGCGCAACCTGCCGGGGCTGCTGTGGCAGTCGCCCGAGTGGATGCGGCCGGTGACCGCCGCGCTGATGCTGGTCTCGTTCGTGCTGCTGACGGCCGCCTACGTGCCGCGGAACGGCATCCGCGCGCGGCTGCACCACCCGATGCTGCTCGGCGTCAAGACCTGGGCGTTCGCGCACCTGCTGGTCAACGGCAGTGATGCGGACGTGCTGCTGTTCGGCGCGTTCCTGGTCTGGGCGGTGGTGTGCTTTCGCTCGGCGCGTGTGCGCGACCGCGCCGCGCACACGGTGTATGCGCCGGGCACCGCGCGCGGCACCGCGGTCGCGGTGATCGTCGGCATCGTCGCGTGGGCCGTGTTCGGCTTCTGGCTGCACGGCCTGCTGATCGGCGTGAAGCCGGTGGCGTGACGGCGATCGCCCGAGCGGCGCGCCGGTCCGTGATACGCCGCGATTTTAGAGAGAAATCGGCCGCGAGCGAAGGCGGGGCCTTCGCTGGTAGCTATGAAAATCGTAGCGTCACTTCGGCTCGGGCAGCTCGATCTTGACTTCCAGCACCTCGAGGTTGTCCTGCCGCTCGAGGTGCACGCGGATGTCTTCCGGGTCGATCTTCACGTACTTACCGATCACCGCGATCAGGTCGCGCTGCAGCGCGTGCAGGAAGTCGGGCTCGCGGCGGTTGCCGGTGCGCTCCCGCGCGAGGATGATCTGCAGCCGCTCCTTCGCGACGCTGGCGGTGTTCTTCTTCTCGCCGAGCAGGAAGGACAGGAAGGATGACATCGCCATGCGTCACTTCCCCCCGAACAGGCGCTTGAGGAAGCCGCTCTTCTGCGCGTCGATGAAGCGCATCGGCTTGTCGGCGCCGAGGAAGCGATCGACCACGTCCTTGTAGGCTTCCGACACGTCGGTGCCGGCCAGGTGCACCGCGGGCAGCCCCTGGTTCGACGCCTGCAGCACCGCCTCGGATTCGGGGATCACGCCGATCAGCGGGATGCGCAGGATTTCCTGGATGTCGGTGAGCGAGAGCATCTGGCCCTCGCCGACCCGGTTCGGGTTGTAGCGGGTGATCAGCAGCTGCTCCTTGATCGGCTCCTTGCCGTCGATCGCGCGCTTGGTCTTGGAGGACAGCATGCCGAGGATGCGGTCGGAGTCGCGCACCGACGAGACCTCGGGGTTCGTCACCACCAGCGCCTCGTCGGCGAAATGCATCGCCATCAGCGCGCCGTGCTCGATGCCGGCCGGCGAGTCGCAGACGATGTATTCGAAGCCCATCGTGGCGAGCTCGCGCAGCACGCGATCGACGCCGTCGCGCGTGAGCGCGTCCTTGTCGCGCGTCTGCGAGGCGGCGAGCACGCACAGGTTTTCGCACTGCTTGTCCTTGATCAGCGCCTGCTGCAGCTTGGCTTCGCCGTGGATCACGTTGACCAGGTCGTACACCACGCGGCGCTCGCAGCCCATGATGAGGTCGAGGTTGCGCAGGCCGACGTCGAAGTCGATCACGCACGTCTTGTGCCCGCGCAGCGCAAGGCCGCTGGCGAAGCTGGCGCTGGTCGTGGTCTTGCCGACCCCGCCCTTGCCGGACGTCACGACGATGATTCTTGCCATGGGTGAGGCTCCTTTGAAAGAAGGGGTTAGAGCTGGATCGGCTCCATCACGAGCCGGCCTTCGCCGGGCTCGCCCTGCAACCGGATCTGCGTCGGCTTGGACCACAGCTCCGGCGGCAGCGGGACCTCGCTGGTGCGGTACACCCCGGCGATCGCGATCAGCTCGGGTTCCATGCACAGCGAGAAGATGCGTGCGTCGGCATTGCCGCGCGCGCCGGCGATCGCCTTGCCGCGCAGCCGCGCGTAGACGTGGATGTTGCCGTCGGCGATGACCTCGGCGCCGGCGTTCACCATCGCGAGCAGCACCAAGTCGCGCCCGCGCGCGTAGATCTGCTGGCCCGAGCGCATCGGCCGATCGATGACCAGCGCTGACGCCGGCGCGGCCTCGATCGGGGGCGCCTCGATCGGCGCCGGCATCTGCTGCACCGGCTCGCGCGGCGCGGCCAGCTCGACATCGGGGGCGAGCGCGAGCCCGACCGCCTGCGCCGCCGCCATCTGCGCGGGGCTGCCGCCGCGCGCCGCGATCGGCACCAGGCGGTACGGGCGCAGCAGCGTGATCAGCGCGGCGAAGTTCGGCACCATATCCTCCGGCACGCCGGCCGACTGCAGCGGCGAGAGGTCGATCACCAGCGGGTCGTGGTCGAAGAAATTCGGCATCTCGCCATAGTGGCGGGCCATTTCATCGGAGAGCTGGGCGAGGTCGGTGGATTTGAGAAGCAGCGCGACCAGGGACAGGTTGGCGCTCTTGATTTCAAAAGTGACGGGAGCGCGTCCTGCGAGG
>JAFECV010000317.1 GCA_018241985.1 Pseudomonadota bacterium
GCCGACGAACGACCTCGACATCGACACGCTGGAGCTGCTGGAGGAACTGCTGCAGGACTACGCCGGCACCGTGTTCCTGGTCAGCCACGACCGGCGCTTTCTCGACAACGTGGTGACCAGCACGATCGCGTTCGAGGGCGACGGGCGCTGGCGCGAGTACGAAGGCGGCGTGACCGACTGGCTCGTGCAGTCGGCCCGCGCGCAAGCCGCGGCCGCGCCAGATTTAAGCAAAAACACGCCGAAGCCCGCGCCAGTCGTTCGCAGTGCGCTACAAAAACGAAAGCTGAGCTACAAGGAGCAACGTGAGCTCGAAGCGCTGCCGAGCCTGATCGACACGCTGGAGCAGGAGCAGCGCGAGATTCACGACGCGCTGGCCGACGGCAGCCTGTACGGCTCGGATGCGAAGCGCGCCGCCGCGCTGGCCGAGCGCAGCACCGAGATCGAAAACGAGCTGATGGCGGCGCTCGAGCGCTGGGAGGCGTTGGGGAGCCTGGCGAATTGAACGCCGCATCCAGCGCCCGGCGCCGGCGCATCGGCTTCTGGCTGGGCGTGCTCGGCGTGACGCTGTTCGCCATCACGCTGCCGGCCACGCGGCTGGCCACGGGCAGCAGCGACGATCCACAGCTGGCGCCGCTGTTCGTCACCGTGGGGCGCGCGGCGCTGGCGGGGCTGCTGTCGCTGGCGTTTTTGCTGTTCACGCGCTCGCCGTGGCCGGAGCGGCGGCACTGGGGGCCGCTGCTGGGCGCGGTGGCGGGCAACGTGATTGGCTTCCCGTTGCTGCTGGCGCTCGCGCTGCGCAGCGTGACGGCCACGCACGCCGCCGTCATCACGGCGTTGCTGCCGCTGGTGACCGCCGTCGCCGCCGCGCTGATCCTGGGCCAGCGGGCACGCCCGGCGTTCTGGTTGTGCGCCGTCCTCGGCGGCGCGCTGGTGGTGCTGTTCGCCTGGCTGCGCGCCCGACAGACCGGGGGCTTCGGACTGGCGCGCGCGGATCTGCTGCTGATGGGCGCGGTCGTGGCGGCGTCGGTCGGGTATGTCTATGGCGCCCGCGTCACGCCGTCGCTCGGTGCCGAGCGCGTGATCTGCTGGATGTGCGTGCTGACGCTGCCGCTCAGCCTGCCCGCCACGCTGTGGTGGTGGCCCGACACGTCGCTGCACGCGGTGCGCGCCACCAGCTGGATGGGTTTCGCCTACGTCGGGTCGGTCTCGATGTGGGCCGGGTTCTTTGCCTGGTTCCGCGGCCTGGACTGGGGCGGCGCGTTGCGCGTGAGCCAGGTGCAGTTGCTGCAGCCGTTCCTGTCGATGCTGTTCGCGCTGCCGCTGCTCGGAGAACGGATGGATCTCGGATCGGTCGGTTTCGCGCTCGCGGTGGTGGCCACCGTGTTCCTCGGCCGCCGCCTGGCGTAGGCTTGCAGGCCATCGTCCTCCCACCGAACGTCAAGAGAACATCAGGATCATGAACCCGAACGACCTCCAACCGTCCGCGCCCTGGCGCCTGGCGGCGCGCACCCGCACGATGAACCCCTCGGCGATCCGCGAGATCCTGAAAATCACCGAACGCCCGGGCATCCTCAACTTTGCCGGCGGCCTGCCCTCGCCCGAGACCTTTCCCGTGTCGGCCATGCGCGAGGCCTGCGCCGCCGTGCTGGCCGAGGGCAGCCCGATCGCCCGGCCGGCGCTGCAATACGCCGCCAGCGAAGGGCTGGCCGAACTGCGCGCCTGGGTCGCGGCGCAGATGGCCCGGCAGGGCGCGCAGGTGTCCCCGGATCAGGTGCTGGTCACCACCGGCAGCCAGCAGGGGCTCGATCTCGTGGCCAAGGTGCTGATCGACGAAGGCGCGCCGCTGCTGGTGGAGGCGCCGACCTACCTCGGCGCGCTGCAGGCGTTCGCGCCGATGCAGCCGCGCGTGCAGGACGTGGCCGGCGACGACAACGGCGTGCAACCGGAGGCATTGCGCACGCAGCTGCAGGGCATGCCCGTGCCGCCGCGCTTCATGTACCTGTTGCCGAACTTCCAGAACCCGACCGGCCGCACCATGCCCGAGGCGCGCCGCGAAGCGGTGCTCGCCGTGTGCCGCGCCGAGGGCCTCCCGATCGTCGAGGACAACCCCTACGGCGAGCTGTGGTTCGACGCGCCGCCGCCCGCGCCGCTGCTCGCGCGCTGGCCGGAGGGCGTGATCTACCTCGGCTCGTTTTCCAAGATCCTCGCGCCCGGCCTGCGCATGGGCTACGTCATCGCGCCGCCCGCGCTCTACCCGAAGCTGCTGCAGGCCAAGCAGGCGGCGGACCTGCATTCGCCCGGCTTCAACCAGCGCGTGGTGGCCGAGGTGATCCGCGACGGCTTTCTGGAGCGGCACGTGCCCACCATCCGCGCGCTCTACAAGTCGCAGCGCGATGCGATGCTGGATGCGCTCGCGCGCCACATGGCCGGGCTGGACGTGACGTGGACGCGGCCGGCCGGCGGCATGTTCGTCTGGCTGCGCCTGCCGCCGGGGCTCGATGCGAAGGCGCTGCTGCCGCAGGCGGTGGAGGCCGGCATGGCCTATGTGCCCGGCGCGCCGTTCTACGCGCACGAACCCGACCCGCGCACGCTGCGCCTGTCCTTCGTCACCCCGACCGCGGCGCAGATCGAGCAAGGCATGGCGCTGCTGGGACGCGTGGTGCGGCAGGCGGTTTCAGCATCAAAATCGCCTTGAGCGAGCATAGATCGTTCGCTTGTTGCTCTTAATTCGATAGCGACACTACGACCGTCACGACCATGCCAGCCAATCGCCCCTTCGCCCAGATCGACGTGTTCACCGCCAGCCCGGGCTACGGCAACCCGGTGGCCGTGGTGCTGGACGCCGCAGGCCTTCATGATGCCGCGCTGCAGCGCTTCGCGCGCTGGACGAACCTGTCGGAAACCACCTTCGTGCTGCCGCCCACCGATGCGCGGGCCGATTACGCCTTGCGCATCTTCACGCCCGGCGGCGAACTGCCGTTTGCCGGCCACCCGACGCTGGGCTCGTGCTTTGCGTGGCGCGCGGCCGGCGGCGTGCCGAAGGCCGAGGGGCGCATCGTGCAGCAGTGCGCGAAGGGCTTGATCGAGCTCAGGCACGACGGCGCACGCCCGGCCTTTGCCGCGCCGCCGCTCGCGCGCCGCGATCCGGCGCCGGCGCTGCTGGCGCAGGTCAGCGCTGCCTTGGGCCTGCGGGCGCAGCAGATCGCCCGCGCGCAACTGCTCGACAACGGCCCGGTCTGGCTCGCGCTGTGGCTGACAGATGCGCAGGCCGTGCTGGCGCTCGCGCCGGACCATGCGCGACTCAAGAACCTGGGGCAAAAAGTCGGTGTCGCCGGCGCGTATTCCTCGTTGTTTGCTACTTCTTCGATAGCAAACCCGGGCACGGACGAGCCCCCCGGCATCGAGGTCCGCGCGTTCGCCGCGCCGATCGGCGTCGATGAGGATCCGGTCACCGGCAGCTTCAATGCCAGCCTCGCGCAGTGGC
>JAFECV010000318.1 GCA_018241985.1 Pseudomonadota bacterium
AAGGTGTTCATGATCGACGAGGTGCACATGCTGACCGGGCATGCGTTCAACGCGATGCTGAAAACCCTGGAGGAGCCGCCCGAATACCTGAAGTTCGTGCTCGCGACGACCGATCCGCAGAAGGTGCCGGTCACCGTGCTGTCGCGCTGCCTGCAGTTCAACCTGCGGCCGATGGCGCCCGAGGTCGTGCAGCAGCATCTGGAGCAGGTGCTGCGGCAGGAGGGCGTGGCGGCCGAGACGCCGGCGCTGCGCCTCCTGGCGCGCGCGGCGCGCGGCTCGATGCGCGATGCGCTGTCGCTGACCGACCAGGCGATCGCTTACGGCGACGGCCGCATCGAGGAAACCGCGGTGCGCGCGATGCTCGGCAGCGCGGACCGCGGCCATGTGCTGCGCCTGATCGAAGCGCTGGCGCGCGGCGACGGGCGCGCCGTGGTCGAGACCTGCGACGAACTGCGGCGCCTCGGCCTGAGCGCGGCCTCCACGCTGGAGGAAATGAGCGCGGTGCTGCAGCGCATCGCGGTGTGCCAGGCGGTGCCCGACGCGGCGGCGGCGCTCGCCGACGACCCGGACGCGCAGGATGCAGCGCGGCTGGCCGCGCTGCTGCCGGCCGACGAGACCCAGTTGCTGTACAGCATCTGCCTGCACGGCCGCGGCGAACTGGGCCTCGCGCCCGACGAATACGCGGCGTTGACGATGGTGCTGCTGCGGCTGCTCGCGTTCAAGCCGACGGCCCCCGAGCGCGAGCCGGCCGCTGCCGCAGCGGAAAAAAAAACTTCGCCTGAACCTGCTGCGGTGCTGCGCAATCCCGAGCCGGCGTCCGTGCAGCCGGCTTCATCGGCGCCGGCGACGCGCCCGCCCGGCTTGCGGCTGCCGGTGCGCGAGACCGAAAATTCCGAACGAAAAGCGGCTGAAGCGCCCGATTCATTTGCAGAGAGTGCTACTGGAACCATAGCAATCCCGGTGCGGCTGCAGCCGGAACCCGGCGCTCGCACGCAGCCGCGCGCCGGCGCGGAAGGAGCGGCGGACTTCGCGCCTTCGTCCGACGGCGACTTCTGGCACGCGCTGGTGCAGCAGTTGATTGCCGACGGCGCGGTGGCGGCGCTCGTGCGCGTACTCGCGCTGCAGTCACAGCTGGTGGCGCGCGACAGCGGCCATTGGATGCTGCGCGTCGAGCGCGAGTCGCTGAACCAGCCCACCAACCGCGAGCGGCTGCGCGCGGCGCTGGCCGCGGCCGGCCATGCGGTGGACCTGAGCGTCGAGATCGGCGCGATCACCGACAGCCCGGCGCGACGCATTGCGGCCTTAGAACAGCAAAGGCAGCGCGCTGCGGAGGCGACCATCCTCGGCGATCCGTTCGTACAGTCGATGATGCGCGACTTCGGCGCGAAAATCGTCCCCGGCAGCATCAAGCCGATCTGAGCCGGCCTGCGCGCACCGTTCCGAAACCACAAAGTCTCGATCCCATTTCCACGGAGTAAACATGTTCAACAAAGGACAGCTGGCCGGCCTGATGAAGCAGGCCCAGGCGATGCAGGACAACCTGAAGAAGGCGCAGGAAGAGCTGGCGACGATGGAAGTCACGGCCGAGTCCGGCGCCGGCCTAGTCAAGGTCACGATGACCTGCAAGCACGACGTCAAGCGCATCAGCATCGACCCGAGCCTGCTCGCCGACGACAAGGACATGCTCGAGGACCTGGTGGCGGCCGCGTTCAACGCGGCGGTGCGCAAGGCCGAGGAAGTCTCGCAGGAGAAGCTCGGCAAGATCACCGCCGGCATGCCGGGCCTGCCGGGTGGCATGAAGCTGCCGTTCTGATGCGCTACTGCGCGGCTGCGATGCGTCGTTGGGCGGTGCTCGCAATCCTCACGTATTTGAAGTACGTTCCGGTTGCTGTGCTCCGTCCGCCTAGCCTGACAGCCGCTCGCTACGCGCATGGGCCCGTGCATGGCTGATGCCAATTCACTTGAAACCCTGATCCAAGCGCTGAGGCGCCTGCCGGGCGTCGGCGTCCGGTCGGCGCAGCGCATCGCCTACCACCTGCTGCAGCACGACCGCGAGGGCGCGCAGCGCCTCGCGCAGGCGCTGTCGAATGCCGCCGCGCAGATCCGGCATTGCGAACGCTGCCACACCTTCACCGAGAACGCGGTCTGCGCGACCTGCCTGGACCCGCGCCGCGACCGCAGCAAGCTGTGCGTGGTCGAGACCCCGGCGGACCAGGCGGCGCTCGAGCGCACCGGCGCCTACCGCGGCCTGTATTTCGTGCTGATGGGCAAGCTCAGCCCGCTGGACGGCATCGGGCCGCGCGACATCGGGCTGCAGGCGCTGTTCGAGCGCGCGACCGACGGCGAGGTGCAGGAAGTGATCCTGGCCACCAACTTCACCGCCGAGGGCGAGGCGACGGCGCATGTGATCGGGGAAGCGCTGCGCAGCCGCGGCCTCAAGGTGACGCGGCTGTCGCGCGGCGTGCCGGCCGGCGCCGAGCTCGAGTACGTGGACCTGGGCACGATCGCGCACGCATTGACCGATCGGCGCTGAAGGGCGGGCCGGCCGCGCCGGCACGGCCGCCGATCGCGAACTGGGGTGTCCCGCCGGCCGCTTATTACTAAAGCCTGAAACGCCGTTGTTCTTACGTACAAACCCGCGCACGGGATGTTCCCGATGCCGTCCCGGGGCCGCTTTTTTATGCTCACGTGAGCCCCCAACCGCCAGAGAGATCGAAGATGCAAGGCCCGACGCTGAACCGACGCCGCGTGGTCACGCTTGCAGGAGCGGCCGCCGCCGCGCTGACCGTTCCGGCGCTGCGGGCCCAGCCCCGGCTGGAGAAGCCGAAGCTGACGATCGCGGTCGGCGGCAAGTCGGCGTTCTACTACCTGCCGCTGACCATTGCCGAGCAACTGGGCTATTTCAAGGCCGAGGGTCTGCAGGTGGAAATCGACGATTTCGCCGGCGGATCGAAGGCCTTGCAGGCGGTGGTCGGCGGGTCCGCCGACGTGTGCTCGGGCGCATTCGAGCACACCATCGCGCTGCAGAGCAAGGGGCAGCTCTACACCGCGTTCGTGCTGCAGGGCCGCGCGCCGCAGATCGTGCTCGGGGTGTCGACCAAGACCATGCCCGGCTACCAGGCGCTGGCCGACCTGCGCGGCAGGAAGATCGGTGTCTCGGCGCCCGGCTCGTCGACCAACATGGTGGCCGACATGGTGCTGGGGCGCGCCGGCATCAAGCCGTCGGACGTGAGCTTCATCGGCGTGGGCGTGTCCAGCGGCGCGCTGACCGCGCTGCGCGCCGGGCAGATCGACGCGATCAGCAATGTCGACCCGGTGATCACGATGCTCGAGCAAAAGGGCGAGATCAAGATCATCTCGGACACGCGCACGCTCAAGGGCACGCAGGCAGTGTTCGGCGGGCCGATGCCGGCGGGTTGCCTGTACGCGTCCGCGGAGTTCATCGAGAAGAACCCGGCCACCTGCCAGGCGCTG
>JAFECV010000319.1 GCA_018241985.1 Pseudomonadota bacterium
CGACGTCTACTTCTGGGGCTCGCTGATGGGCGCCTGCCTGATCGTCACGCTGCCGGTGGCGGTGCTCTACAACCTGTTCGTCGACCGTTTCGTCGCCGGGTTCACCGTGGGGGCGGTGAAGTAGGCGCCCCGGCCGAGCAACAGAGGCTAACAGCCCAGCACGACGCCTGCGATCGCGTCACGGCACGGGTGCGCGGCGTCGCGAAAGATATCGAGTACCGTGTAGTGGTGCTTGCCGGCCACCCAGGGAAGCGGGCGCACGTTGCTCCATTGCGCGGCGATCCAGCCGGCCTGCGTGCGGAACGACTCGGTTTCGTCCGCGCCGACCAGCGTCCACAGCGGTGCATCGCAGACGCGCCGCCCGCGCGCCGGGCTGAGTTGCACGGCCTGTTCGGGCGACAGCCCGAGCGCGCGGTTGATCGAGGTCGTGAGCAGGGGCGTCAGTTCGAACAGCCCGCTGATTGCGAATACGCCGCGCAGCGCAGCGCGCACGCCGGCTTGCTGCGGCCCATGGTCGGACAGCATCATCGCGGCCAGGTGCCCGCCGGCCGAATGGCCCATCAGGAAGATGCGCTGCGGATCGGCGCCGAAGCGAGCGGCTTCGCGGTGCAGCCAGTCCACGAGCCGGCGTGTCTGCTCGACCATCGTGCCGAGCGGCACATGCGGTGCAAGCGCGTAGTTGCTGACCGCCACGGCGATTCCCGATCCGACCAGGCGGTGCGCGACGAATGAAACGTCGCGCTTGTCGCCGCCCTGCCAGTAACCCCCATGAATGAACAGCAGCAGCGGCGCACCTGCCTGCGCGGCAGGGAAGATGTCGACCCTCTCGTCCTCCGACGGTCCGTACGCCTGGTCCGCGTGCAGGGCGAGCGTTGCCCGCGTCTGCGCCGACCACGCCTGCCAACGCGCCAGGATTTCAGGGAAATCCGCGTGGCGCCGGCGCAGGTTGTACTCGGCTTCGCTCTGGTCCGGATCGAACTGCGGGGAAAAGACCGTGGGCCGCATCACGTCTCCTGGAGTCAAAGGCCGAGGCTACGCGCGGGCCGTGCCCGGTTCAGGCGGCGGCACGCGCATGACGCTGCAGGCGCTCGCGCGTGGCTTCGGGATTCATCAGCCACACCGCGGCAAGCCCTGCTGCCAGCAGCAGCACCCCGGTCAACGAGAAGGCCTGATTGAGGCCGCGCGCCAGCGGCTCGGCACCCGCTGCATGCCCGACGAACCAGCCCACCACGGTCGGGGCGACGATGCCGCCCACCGAAGCGCATCCGACCAGGGAAGAGATGACCGCCGCGCGCTGGCCCGGATTGACGAGGTAAGCGATGGCGGTAGGCGCCATGGGAAACACCAGGAATGCGCCCCACCCGACGGTCATCAGCGCGATGGCGGCATTCCCTTGCGCGTGCGGCAGCAGCACCAGGCATGCACCGGACGCGACGAGCGACAGCCCGAACAGGCCGGCGACCGCCCAGCGTGAAGAGATGCCGTGGCGCATCATGCGCTGGCCCACCAGGCCCAGGACCAGCAACAGCACCGTTCCGAACACCCACGGCAGCGCGTACACCGTCCCGACATGCGTCGGCGCCACGCGAAGCACGCCGCCGATGTAGCGCGGGACCCAGGTGGTCATCGCGCCCTGCGCCCAGAAGCAGGCGAAGCCGGCCAGCGTCGCGGACACCCATGCCCTGGAGCCGAGCGCACGCCAAAGCGGTACGTCGGCAAGCGTTTCGGTGACAGACTTGGCCTCGCCGGCACACACGGCGACGTCGTGACCGGTACGGTACGGCCCGTCCCGGCCCACCACGGCCCACACGATCCCCCAGGCGATCCCGGCGACACCGAGCACGCCGAAGGCCCAGCGCCACCCGAGCGCGGGCGACTCGATGATGAGCGAGAGCACCGGCGCAGCGACGGCTGCGCCGATGGTCGGCCCCACCGCGATGATGCTGCTCGGGAACGCGCGGTCCTGCGCCGGGAACCAGTGGTGCGTGGCGTGCAGCGCAGCGGGCAGCGCCGGGCCTTCACCCGCGCCCAGCGCGATGCGGCTCACCAGCAGAACGGTGGCGCCGCCGGCCAGGATTGGAAACTGGGCGCCGGCCCAGATCAGCGTCAGGATCAGGATCAGCCAGCGGCTCGAGATGCGGTTCGACACCATGCCCACCGCGATCGCGCTCAAGCTGAACAGGAAGAAGAAGCTGCTGCCGATGAAGCCGAACTGCACCGGCGTGAGTCCCAGTTCGGCCATCGCCTGCTTAGCGACCAGGCCCAGCACCGCCTTGTCGGCGAAGTTCAACACCATGAACGCAGTCAGCATGGCCGTGACGATCCAGGCCTTGCGCCGGATCGAAAGCGACGCTTGTGCCGGGGTCAGTGCAGGCGCGATACCCGTCAGACTATTCATGAAATCACCTTTGTAGGTATGGAGTTGCCAGGACTTGGCGCCGACAGGTCAGGCCGCGCGGGCAGCCTGGGTCTCCTCCTGCACGGCGACGCTGATCGACCGCCTGTTGTCGGCGGCTGCTATGCAGCCGACGAGACCGGCGGATAGAACACCACGTCGTAGTCGCGTGCGACCCGCACCACTTCCGCCGGGTTCGACATGTTGTGGATGCGGCGGTACAGGTCGAGCAAGCGGCCCGTCGGTGCCGCCCAGAACAGCGCGGTCACGGGCTTGCCGGAGTTGTTGAAGAACGCATGCGGAATGCCGCGTGGCATGCGGACCAGGTCTCCCGCTCCCGTTTGCTGCCTCTTGCCCGCGAGCAGCAGGTCGATGTGGCCGTCCAGCACGAAGATGTATTCATCCTGCTTTGGATGCATATGCGGCGGCACGAACGTTTCCTCCGGAAACGTCGCATGCCACGCAAAGCTGTCGTCGGTCACCTGCTTGGGCACGTACACCTGCCCGAGAATGTTCCAAGACACGCCGTCCAACCCCATTTGGGTGCGGGTGATCCCCGAGGCTTCTTGCATCACGCTGGTCTCCTTGAAAAGGGGGCTGCTGGCCCGGCCATCTGCCGGGGTCGTTGCGAACGCGTCGGCCGCCGGCCGGGTCGTGCGAGCGGGCTGCTCCGCTTCGATGCGCCGCTCTTGTTCCTGTGTGTCGTGCCGAAGGCGACTACGCTGTCGTCGGCGCCGAGGGCGGAAATACCACGTCGTACTCCGGCGACAGCCTCACGACCTCCGCCGGATCGGGCAGGTTGTGGATGCGGCGAAACAGATCCGGCAAACGACCCGTCGGCGCAACCCAGAACAGCGCGGTCACGGGCTTCCCGGAGTTGTTGAAGAAGGCATGGGGAATGCCGCGCGGCAGGCGCACGAGATCGCCCGGGCCGGCGGACTGCTTCTCGCCGTCGAGTTCCAGGTCGATGCGCCCGTCCAGCACCATCAGATACTCGTCCTGCTTGGTGTGCAGGTGCGTGGGCACGAAGGTTCCCGCCGGGAATGTCGCGTGCCACGCGAAGCTGTTGTCGGTT
>JAFECV010000031.1 GCA_018241985.1 Pseudomonadota bacterium
GCGCAAGCATCTGGCGCGCGGCGCGGCCGCGGTGGCTGTGCGCGAGCTTGACTTCGGGTGCGAGCTGCGCAAAGGTCTGGCCGAGCTCCGGGATGAACATCACCGGATCGAAGCCGAAGCCGTTCGCGCCGACCGGCTCCAACGTGATCCGGCCCACCGCGCGGCCGACCGCGATCAGCGGCTCCGGGTCGTCGGCCGAGCGCAGCGCGACCAGCGTGCTGACCAGCGCGGCGCGGCGATCGGCAACGCCCTGCATCTGCTCGAGCAGCGCGCGCACGTTGTTCGCATCGCCCTTCGCGTAGCCGAACTGCGTCGCGTAGTACGCGGTGTCGACGCCGGGCAGCCCGCCGAACGCATCGACGCACAGGCCGGCGTCGTCCGCGACCGCGGGCAGGCCGCTCTCGCGCGCCGCATGGCGCGCCTTCGCCAGCGCGTTCTCGACGAAGGTCCGGTACGGCTCGTCGGCCTCGCCGATGCCCAGCTCGCTCTGGCGCACCAGCACGACGCCCAGCGGCGCGAACAACGCCTGCAATTCGGCGAGCTTGCCGGGGTTGTTGGACGCGAGCACGATTTTCATCATTAAATCAGCCTGTAGCCGGCGTGTTCTCCGCGTAGCGTGCCATCAATTTGATAGCGAAGCGCGCTGCAGTCCGACCAACTCGGCGATACCCTTCTCGGCCAGCGCGAGCAGCGCATCCATCTGCGCGCGGGTGAACGCCGCGCCCTCGGCCGTGCCCTGCACCTCGACGTAGTTTCCGGCGCCGGTCATCACCACGTTCATGTCGGTGTCGCAGGCCGAGTCCTCGGTGTACTCCAGGTCCAGCAGCGGCACGCCCTGCACGATGCCGACCGAGACCGCAGCCACATGGCCCTGGATCGGCGACTCGGCGAGCCGTCCCTGCGCCAGCAGTCCGGCAACCGCGTCCTGCGCCGCGACCCAGGCGCCGGTGATCGCCGCGGTGCGCGTGCCGCCGTCGGCCTGCAGCACGTCGCAGTCGAGCGCGATCGTGCGCTCGCCCAGGCGCTTCAGGTCGAACACCGCGCGCAGGCTGCGGCCGATCAGCCGCTGGATCTCCTGCGTGCGGCCGCTCTGCTTGCCGCGCGCCGCCTCGCGGTCGCTGCGGGTATGGGTCGCGCGCGGCAGCATGCCGTATTCGGCGGTGACCCAGCCCTCGCCACTGCCCTTCTTGTGCGGCGGCACCTTCTCCTCGACCGACGCGGTGCACAGCACGCGGGTCTGGCCGAACTCGACCAGCACCGAGCCCTCGGCATGCATGGTGAAACCGCGCGTGATGCGCACCGGCCGCAACTGGTCCGCGGCGCGCCCGCCGCTGCGTTGAAATTCGCTCATGGTGTTCCCGAAAAAGAAATCAGATCTGTGAATTGTCCACTGCGCGATCCCAGGGCCGGCGCAGCCCCGAGCCCGCTCGGCGCGGCACCGCAGCGTGCGGAAGCCTGAGGATGACTACCCTCTTTTTATCGCTGCCCGACGGATCGCGTCGTTGATCTCGGCGATCGAGCGCTCGATCGCCGCGTCGTCCAGGTCGGCGGCCAGCGGATCGGGCACGCCGGACTGGATCGTCGAGGCGAACACGCCGTCGCGGATGCTGTCGGTGGAAATGCCGCGCGTCGACTCGAACACGTCCGGCGTCTCCCATTCGAGCGCGATCGCGGTCACGTTGTCGCTGCGCGCGCCGCCCGAGCGCAGCGCGCGCTCGACCAGTTCGGGCACCGCCTGCGACACGGCGCGATCGCTCAGTTCGCGCACGATCTCGGCCTCGGCGAGCGTGCCCCACAGCCCGTCGGAACAGAGCATGATCTTGTCGCCCTGCTCGAGCGGCACCGGGCCGGTCACGTCGAAGAGGGGCGTGCTGGGCGAGCCCAGGCAGGTGAACAGCACGTTGCGGTTGAGCACCCGCGGCCCGCCGGCCGGCTGGTGCTCGAGGTACGAATGGTCGCGCGTGCGCATCAGGAGCTCGCCGCCGCGCACCAGATAGAGCCGGGAATCTCCGCAATGGATCCAGGTCGCGACCGACCCCTGCACCACGGCCGCGACCAGCGTCGTGCGCGGGGTGTCGAGCATGCCCTTCTCGCCGGCATAGCGCAGGATCTGGCGGTGCGCGGTCAGCAGCGCCGAGCGCAGGAAGCCGGGCACGTCGTCCACCGTCGGGCGCGCCAGCTTCTGGTACAGCGCCGACGCGGTGCGCAGCGCGAGCTGCGAGGCGACCTCGCCTTCCGGGTGCCCGCCCATGCCGTCGGCCAGCAGGAACAGGCCGGAGGCGCGGGTGTAGCAGTAGCCCATCCGGTCTTCGTTCTTCTCGCGTCCCCCCTTGCGGCTGACCTGGAACACCGAGAACTTCATTTGGTCCGGGCGCCGAACACCGTCACGTTGCGCAGGTTCTTCTTGGCGTCGGTGACGACGCTGTCGAGCTGCAGCCGCATCTTCTCGCCGACGGTCAGCTTGGTGTAGCGCCGCTCGTTCTCGCGGCTGAGTTCCTTCTGCAGCGCGAACACCGACTGCGGCCGCGACAGCGGGTCGAGCGACATGCACCACTCGACGACCTCGATCAGGTTGTCCGAATAGACGCCGCGCAGCCTTGACAGCGCCAGTCCGAGCCTATCCTTCTCGAGCCGCTGCGGCGCGTCGTTCGGCGGATAGCCCTGCATGCACGCGTAGATGCAGGCGCCGATCGCGTAGATGTCGGTCCAGGGCCCCATCGACGAATCGCGCCGGTACATCTCGGGCGCGGCGAAGCCCGGCGTGTACATCGGGCGGATGAAGTTGCCTTCCTTGGACAGCACCTCGCGCGCCGCGCCGAAGTCGATCATCACCGCCTTGTTGTCGTCGGTGATGAACACGTTCGCCGGCTTGATGTCGAGGTGCAGCATCTTGTGCTGGTGCACGATGCGCAAGCCGCGCAGGATCTCGTCGTACAGCGAGCGTATCGTCGACTCGCGGAACACCTTCTGTTTTTTCAGTTCGCGCGCGGTGATGATGAAGTCCTGCAGGGTCGCGCCCTCCAGGTAGTTCATCACCATGTAGACGGTCTCGTTCTCGCGGAAGAAATTGAGAACGCTCACCACCGACGGGTGCGAGATCTGGGCCAGCGAGCGGCCCTCCTCGAAGAAGCTCTTCAGGCCGAGCCGGTACAGCGAAAGTTTTTCGGGCTGCACCTGCGGCAGCAGTTCGCCCGGTGCGCGCGCCGCCAGCGACGCCGGCAGGTATTCCTTCACCGCGACCTGCTGGCCCTCGCCGTCGACCGCCAGGTACACCACGCCGAAGCCGCCGGCGGACACCTTGCGCACCACGCGGTAGCCTCCGATGACCGTGTCCGGCGGCAATGGAGCGGGTTTGACCTTTGACATAATTTGCGGCGGATCGGCCACGCTCGGACCGGGTTCGAATCGGGTTATTCTCGGCGATCCGGCACAGACCACCCAGCACCTTCTCGTAACATGCCAGTTTACAGCATGACCGGCTTCGCAAGCGCGCAACAGAGCGCCGACGCGGCGAGTGCGCAAGGCGACGGCGCCGCGCGGCTCGCGATCGAAATCCGCTCGGTCAACGGCCGCTTTCTCGACCTGAGTTTCCGGCTGCCCGAAGAGCTGCGCCGCCTCGAGCCCGCGCTGCGCGAACTGCTGGTCGCGCGGCTGCGCCGCGGCAAGGTCGAGCTGCGCGCCAGCACCGAAGGCGCGGCCGGCGCCGCGCTGCCCGAAGTCTCGCCGCGGCAGTTGCAGCGCCTCGCCAGCCTGCAGGACAGCGTGCGCAGCTGGCTGCCCGACGCGGTGCCGCTCGGCGTCGCCGACGTGATCCGGCTGTCGGCGGCCGACGGCGCGCACACGGTCGACTGGGCCGCCGTGCTGCCCGACCTGACCACGCAGGCGCTGGACAGCCTGCTCGCGGCGCGCGAGCGCGAGGGCGCACGCCTGACGGCGATGCTGCAGGCCAATCTCGGGCAATTGCGCGAGCTGGCGCGCCAGGCGCGTCCGCTCGTGCCCGAGCTGGTGCAGCAGCAGCGCAGCCGCTTTCTCGACCGCTGGCGCGAGGCGATGGCGCTGGCCGACGGCGCGGCTCTGCCCGAGGCGGCCGAGGAACGCGCGCTGACCGAGGCCGCGGCCTATGCGATGCGCATCGACGTCGCCGAGGAACTGACCCGGCTCGAGTCGCATCTCCATGAAATCGAGCGCCTGCTCGCCGCCGGCGGCGAAGTCGGCAAACGGCTCGACTTCCTGATCCAGGAACTGCACCGCGAAGCGAACACGCTGGGTTCGAAAGCGGCGGCGCTGGAGCTCACCCGGATCTCGGTCGAGATGAAGGTGCTGATCGAGCAGATGCGCGAGCAGGTGCAGAACATCGAGTGACGCTACTGAACCCATAGCGCAACATCGGCATTCACCATGGACTTCCCGGGCAATTTGTTCGTCGTCGCCGCGCCCAGCGGGGCCGGAAAATCCAGCCTCGTGAACGCGCTGATGGAGCTCGACGCGCGCGTGCAGCCGTCGGTGTCGCACACCACGCGCGCGCCGCGCGGGCAGGAGAAGCACGGCCGCGAATACTATTTCGTGTCCGAGCAGGAGTTCGACGCGATGGTGCGCGCCAACGCCTTCGTCGAGTGGGCCAGCGTGCACGGCGCGCGCTACGGAACCTCGCGCAAGGCGATCGAGGAACGCATCGCGCAAGGCGCCGACGTGATACTGGAGATCGACTTCCAGGGCGCGCTGCAGATCCGGCAAACGTTTACCAACGCGGTGCTGATCTTCATCCTGCCGCCGAGCTGGGACGAACTGCGCGCCCGCCTCGAGCGGCGCGGCGAAGACGCTTCCGAGACCATCGAGCTGCGGCTGAAGAATGCGGAGTTCGAAGTGGGCCACGTGCGCTCGTTCGACTTCGTTATAATCAACGAGTTGTTCGAGCTTGCGCTGTTCGACCTCAAGGCGATCGTCCACGCGCAGCGGCTCAAGTATTCGGCGCAGCGCCGCGCACGAGCCGAAACATTCGAATCCCTGCACATCCCCTAGATCATTCGCCGGAGACTTTCATGGCGCGCATCACCGTCGAGGACTGCCTGGAGCAGATTCCGAACCGCTTCCAACTGGTGCTGGCCGCGACCTACCGCGCCCGCATGCTGAGCCAGGGCCACGCGCCGAAGATCGACAGCCGCAACAAGCCGGGCGTGACCGCGCTGCGCGAAATCGCGGCCGGCAAAATCGGCTTGGAGATGCTGCGCAAGGTACCGAGCTGATCGCCAAGGTGTCGGCCGGCCAGGCCCGGCCCCCTGCACTAAAAGCGCCGCAAGCCGGCGCTTTTTTTATCAGTGAGCCACCCCAAGACGAAGCATCCCCTCGGGGAATCGGACGAGCGCGAAGCGGTTGACCGAGGGGCTTTTTTTCCGCGCGCTGCGGCAAGAGCCGCGCGTCCGCGCTACAGTTTGGCCATGGGTGCCGTGTTGAAACCGCATCCGGCTCAAGGCTTGGCGCCGGCCGGCTTGAATCCGGGTGAAGCGAGTGTGGCGGCCGCGAACGCCGCGGCCGCCAGCTTTGCCGCGCTCACCGCGAACCTCGGCTATCTGGAGCCGGCCGAGGTGGAACAGGTGCGGCAGGCGTACCGGTTCGCCGATCAGGCGCATCTCGGCCAGCTTCGCAACAACGGCGAACCCTACATCACGCACCCGATCGCGGTCGCGACGCAGTGCGCCGAATGGAAGCTCGATGCGCAGGCGCTGATGGCGGCGCTGCTGCACGACGCGATGGAGGACTGCGGGGTCACCAAGACCGACCTGATCGAGCGTTTCGGCGCGCCGGTGGCCGAGCTCGTCGACGGCCTCACCAAGCTCGACAAGCTGCAGTTCACGACCCGCGAGGAGAACCAGGCCGAGTCGTTCCGCAAGATGCTGCTGGCGATGGCCCGCGACGTGCGCGTGATCCTGATCAAGCTCGCCGACCGCTCGCACAACATGCGCACGCTGTCGGACGTGCCGCGCGTGAAATGGCACCGCATCGCGTCCGAGACGCTCGAGATCTACGCGCCGATCGCGCACCGGCTGGGGCTGAACCAGACCTACCGCGAACTGCAGGATCTGTCGTTCAGCCACCTGTACCCGTGGCGCTATCACGTGCTGTCGAAGGCGGTCGCGAAGGCGCGCAGCCGCGGACGCGATCTGATCCAGAAGGTGCAGACCGAGGTCGAGGCGGTGTTCGCCGCGGCGAACATGACCATGCGCATTGCCGGGCGCGAGAAGAGCCTGCACTCGATCTACCGCAAGATGCGCGAGAAGCACCTGAGCTTCGCGCAGGTGACCGACCTCTACGGCTTTCGCCTGATCCTGCCGGACATCCCGGACTGCTACCGGGCGCTCGGCGTGCTGCACCAGCTCTACAAGCCGGTGCCGGGCAAGTTCAAGGACCACATCGCGATCGCCAAGCTCAACGGCTACCAGTCGCTGCACACCACGCTGGTCGGGCCGTCGGGCGTGAATATCGAGTTCCAGCTGCGCACCGAAGGCATGAACGTGGTTGCCGAATCGGGGGTCGCGGCGCACTGGCTGTACAAGGCGGGCAATTCAGGCAAGGCGGGCGACGCCGGCTCCGATCGGATGGGGTCGCAATGGCTTCAGTCGCTGCTGGAGATCCAGTACGAGACCCACGACGCGGCGGAGTTCTGGGACCATGTCAAGGTCGACCTGTTCCCCGACGCGGTCTACGTGTTCACGCCCAGGAGCCAGATCATGGCCCTGCCGCGCGGCGCGACCGTCGTCGACTTCGCCTATGCGATCCACAGCGATGTCGGCGACCGCACCGTGGCGGCGAAGATCAACGGCGAGCAGGTGCCGCTTCGCGCGGAGCTCAAGAACGGCGACGTGATCGAGGTGATCACCGCGCCGGTGTCGAACCCCAATCCGGCCTGGCTCGGCTTCGTGCGCACCGGCCGCGCCCGCTCCAAGATCCGGCATCACCTGAAGACGCTCGCGCGCGCCGAATCGCAGGGCCTCGGCGAAAAGCTGCTGACGCAGGCATTGCGCGCCGAAGGCATCGAAAAGCTCCCCGACAACGACGCGGCGCACCAGGAAATCTGGGACAAGCTGCTGCGCTTCACCGGAAGCCGCAGCCGCGAGGAACTGCTGACCGACCTCGGCCTGGGCAAGCGGATCGCCAGCATCGTGGCCAAGCGGCTGATGACGCTGCTGCGCGAAGGCGGCGAGAAGCGCAACGCGGTGCTGATGTCGCGCGAGCGCTATACCGCGCACGACCACGTCTCTCAGGGCGCGGTCACGCTGGACGGCAGCCAGAGCGCGTCGGTGCAGTACGCGCCCTGCTGCCGGCCGGTCCCCGGCGACGACATCGTCGGCTACCTGGGCCGCGGCGAAGGCCTGATCGTGCACCGCAGCGAATGCGCGAATGCGCAGCGGCTGCAGCACAGGGACAGCGAGCGCTTCATCACCGTGGTCTGGGCGGACGAGCCCACGCGCACCTTCGAGACCGGCATCGTCACCACGGTGCACAACGGCAAGGGCGTGCTCGCGCGGGTCGCCGCCGCCCTGGCTGCCGCGGAGGCGGACATCACCCACATCGACATGGCGGACGGCATCGCCACCGGCGCAGCCGCCGATCTGCGTTTCCTGATCGCAGTGCGCGACCGCGCGCATCTCGAAGCGGTGCTGCGCCACCTGCGGCGTACCGCGTCGGTGCTGAAGGTGGTCAGGATGATGCCGACGGCCTGACGCGGTCTTGCCTTCAAACGCACAATTGCATTGGGGCGCCTTCTTCCGCGCTCGAATGCAAAACCGTATCAATCTGCGGCGGGTTCCGGGTAACGGACCGACAGCACTTCGATTTCCTGCATGCCGCCGGGCGTCGTCAACTTGACGACGTCGCCTTCGCGCGCGCGCAGCAGCGCCCTAGCGATCGGCGCAATCCAGCTCACCTGGCCGGCGGAACTGTCCGCCTCGTCGATGCCCAGGATCGTGATCGTGCGCTCGGCCCCCGACGGGTCGGCATAGACGACGGTGGCGCCGAAGAACACCTGGTCGCTGCCGTGATGCGCGCTCGGGTCGGTCACCTCGGCGATCTCGAGCCGTTTGGTGAGGAAGCGGATGCGCCGGTCGATCTCGCGCAGGCGCTTCTTGCCGTACAGGTAGTCGCCGTTCTCGGACCGGTCGCCATTGCGCGCCGCCCAGTGCACCGCCTCGACCACCTGCGGCCGCTCCCCGTCCATCAGGTGCAGCAGTTCGGCGCGCAGCCGCGCGTAGCCGCTCGGCGTGATGTAGTTCTTCGTCCCTGGCGGCAGCGGTGCAGGCGTTGGCTCGTCATCGTCGTCCGCATCGGACTCTCGGGTGAAGGCCTTGTTCATCGGCGCATTCGATCACGGATGAAACAGATGAAAAAGCCCGCGGCTGATAGCGCGGGCTGGCAACGATCTGGCGCGGCTGGCAGGATTCGAACCCACGACCCCTTGGTTCGTAGCCAAGTACTCTATCCAACTGAGCTACAGCCGCGCGAGCGTGCGATTCTATCACGCAGCATCGGCTGCACCGGCCCGCGCTCAATGAGCGCGCGGCGGGTCAGCGGACCATGTTCGCCAATGCGCTGTTCAGCGTATTGAGCAGGTTCAGGCCCTTCCAGATGCTCAACCCGTTGGTACCGACATCGATCACCGTGTTGGTCTGGATCGTCTGGTTGTTCAGCGTGTTCTGCACGATCGTCCCCAGTGCAGCGGTGCTGATTGGAAGCGTCGACACGGTTGCGGTGTTCGAGGTCGCCACCTGCGGTGCAGCACCGCCGGCAGTCCCGGTATTGATCGTGATCGTTCCACCCGTGTTCGAAGTGGAAACGCCGCCCGAACTGCCGCCTCCCGCGCTCACGGTGACCGCGCCGGAAGAACTGGCCGTCACCGTGTCGGCATGGGAACTGCCGGGCGACATCACCGACTCGACCTTGTTGCCCGGCCCGTTCTGCACCACGGCCACGCCCAGTTGCTGGCCGATCGCGGCCGCCTGTTGCGGCGTGATCGAATTGAGGTTGGGAATGTTGAAGGTGCTGTTGACGAGCTGGCTTCCGTTGATCGCGATCGACCGCATGAAGCCGAACGACACCATCAGCCCCCCGCCGAGATCGAACCCGCCGCGCATCTTCGCGAGCGTGCTGTCGCTCGCCGCAATCCAGGTCTGGCCCGCGTGCGCCGCTGCCGCCCCGGGCGCCGCGGCCATCGCATGGCCGGCGGCCAGCACACAGGCGGCAATCGCACCGGCCCGTGCCATCAAAGTCAGTAACCGCTTCATCAGAAATCTCCCGGGCCGAGCTTCGTCAGTCCGCCGCCGGTCAGCCCTGTTCTATTCACTCCCATATCCAGCGGACCGCGTGGCGCTGCATGCCAGTCGATCGCCAGATTGAACCTGGCCTTGTCCATCCTGTTGTGGATGACGAACAGTAAATGGCCCTCCCATATCTTTTCGAACTCGGAGCGAGCCATGGCCCGCGTTCCGCTCGCCGGGTCGCCGATCAGCACGCGCTGCGCATCCAGCCCCTTGATCACGACGAAGTGGTGGTAGCCGTGCTGGTTGATCAGAACGATCGCCGGTAATCGCGCCTCGAGCAGCTTGTTCAGCGGCTGGTTGAAGCCATCGGCATCGAACCCGTGATCGGCCAAATAGCGCTTCATATCGAGCAACGAAAAGCCTTCGCGCTCGATCTTGGCCTTGTCGCCGTACGCGAACATCTCGTCGAACACCGCGCGCTCGGTGACCGGGTAGTCGTACTGGTAGGTGAGCAGCGTCGCCAGCGCCGCCGACCCGCAGCTGAAGTCGTACTGCTGCTGCAGCGTGGTCGCCACCCGGGCGTGCTTGATGCTCACCACGGGCATCGCGACATTGCTCCCGTCGAGGGTCGAAATGCTGATGCGCGGGGCCGGCGCCTGCTGCGCGTGACAAGCGCCAGCGGCGACCAGGGCGGCCAACAAAAACAGACGCATTGCGTCCTCCCATTACTTCATCTGCAGATTCACCGTCACCGCGTTCTGGATCAGCACGTTCGCGCCCGAATTCTGGACCACGACCGGGATTCCCGCGCTGTTGGCGAAGGAGCCCGCGCTGATCGCGTTCGTGCCCGTGGCCACGTCCTGCGCCGTGTTGTTGGCGGTCGTACCCGCCAGCGTGGAACTGGCGACCCCGATGTCGCCGCCGCGATGGGTGTCGAGCGACTGGGTGCCCACCGGATAACCGAAGCTGACCGAGCTGTCGGCACCGTTCGCGGAAGCCTCGCCCGTCTGCGCGGCTGCAGGCAACACCGCCATGCAAGAAGACGCTGCCAGCGCAAGCAAAGATAGTTTGTAGTGACTCATGATGGCTCCCTAGATGCACTCCGTCATGGTTCCAGCTTGCCGCCGCGGCGCTTTCGCGCCGCGGCGGAGCCGGTCAGGTTGCCGTTACTTCGTGTAGACGTTGGCCATCACGTTCACGCTTTGCTGCACCAGCGAAGACATGCCGCTGTTCTGGTTGGCCATCATGATGCCGGCCGCCGATTGCCCAACCGCGGTCATGCTGTTGGACATGTCGAAGGTTCCGGCGTTTGCAGACACCGTGCCGCCGTTGCCGCCCGTGCCGCCCGTGCCGCCTTGGCCGGTGCCACCCATCGCGGTGTTCACGCCGCCGTTGCCACCTTGGCCTGTACCACCGGCACCTGCGCCGCCATTGCCGGCCGTTGCGCTGCCGTTGCTTGCACTGCCATTGCTCGCGCTGCCGTTGCTCGCGCTGCCGCCTTGGCCCGCACCCAAGCCGACACCAGTGCCGTTGCCGCC
>JAFECV010000320.1 GCA_018241985.1 Pseudomonadota bacterium
CTTGGCTTCGCGGACACGCAGGGCTTCCTCGGCGAACTCGATCTGCACCGCGAGGCGGTGGCGCAGGAGTTCGATCGGCTGCTCGGCGGCGACGGCGAGAAGCGCTGCCGCGGCCGTTGCAGCAGCAGCGGCCAGGCGGACGCCGCCGTGCTCGAGTTCGACGCGCTGCTGGAAGACCTGCCGCCCGCGTTTCGCGAGCGCATCGCGCGCTGGCAGGACGATGCGCGCGTGCTGGCGCTGCGCGAACAGGCGCGCGTGCGGCTGCTGCGGCTGGTGCAACGCACCGGTACTTGGCTGAGCGAGGGCCGGGTCGGCGAGGACGGCGCGCTGCGGCTGGCCGACTGGATCGAGCCGCTGCTCAAGCGCGAGAGCTATCTGGCGCTGCTGCTCGAGCGCCCCGCGGTGCACGAGCGGCTGCTGGACCTGCTCGGCGCCGCGCGCTGGCCGGCGCGCTACCTGCTGCGCCACCCCGGCGTGATCGACGAGCTGGCCGACGACACGATGCTGGCCGAGCGCTACGAGCCGCAGGCGTTCGAGCTGGAGCTCGAGCAGCGGCGCACGGCGCTCGCGCGCACCGGCGAGGATGACGACGAGGCGCTGCTGAACCTGCTGCGGCGCGCGCACCACGCGGAAGAGTTCCGCACGCTCGCGCGCGACGTGGAGGGCCGAATCACAGTCGAGCAGGTGGCCGACGACCTGAGCGCGCTGGCCGACAGCATCCTGGCCGTGACCACGCGCTGGTGCTGGCAGCGCATGAAGAACCGGCACCGCGACGAGCCGCGCTTCGCGATCATCGGCTACGGCAAGCTCGGCGGCAAGGAACTCGGCTACGGCAGCGACCTGGACATCGTGTTCGTGTTCGACGACGACGACGAGCGCGCGCCGGACGCCTACACCGCGCTGGTGCGCAAGCTCATCACCTGGCTCGCGGTGAAGACCGGCGAAGGCGACCTGTTCGAGATCGACACCGCGCTGCGGCCGAACGGCAACTCGGGCCTCTTGGTGACCAGCTTCACCGCATACGAGAACTATCAGCAGCGGCGCGGCAGCAACACCGCCTGGACCTGGGAACACCAGGCGATGACGCGGGCCCGCTTCGTGCTCGGCAGCGACGACCTGCGCGCGCGCTTCGACGCGGTGCGCGAGGCAGTGATCAGCGCGCCGCGCGACGCGGCCCTGCTGCGCGCCGAGATCGTCGCGATGCGCGAACGCGTGCGCGCCGCGCATCCAGTGCCAGCCGGCCGCTTCGACGTCAAGCACAGCCCGGGCGGCATGGTCGACGCGGAGTTCGCGGTCCAGTACCTGGTGCTGTCCGAATCGGGGCGGCACCCCGAGCTCGTGCCGAACGTCGGCAATATCGCGCTGCTGCAGCGCGCCGAAAGCTGCGGACTGCTCGCCCCGGGTGTAGGCAGCGCGGCGGCCGACGCCTACCGCGACCTGCGCCGGGCGCAGCACCGCGCCCGTCTCGACGAGGCGCCGACCCAAGTCGACCCGGGCAAGATGCAGGCCGAGCGTGACGCAGTGCTCGCGCTGTGGGCGGCGGTGTTCGGATAGCGCAAACCGCATAGCACCGGCTCATTCCGAACTGTGGGAACCCGCGCCGCACTACTGCCGGCCGCCGCGCGGCTGTTGCAACTCCTTACGCAGTCGGACCGGGGCTGGATGGAACTCCGGCGCGCGACATCGGTCCATAGACTACGAGTGGCATGTTGGCTGCGGAGCCGGCGGCGCCAGTCGTTGGACCTACCGTTTCTCGTACCGTTTTTTGTCCGTTTGATACCGTTTGATGCTGCGAAGCCTGCTGGCGTCAAAACCCGGCGGCCCTGGAGTGCTTCTCCTCCTCCCTCACTCTCTCCTTCGCTTCGGGGTGCTTCGCAGCATTCTTGATTTCCGCGACGCGGAACGCAGCGCGCAGACCGTCAGCCGGCTGGCTAAGCCGGGCGCGTGTCGATGAAGCTCTGGCGCTGCATCAGCTTGTCCTGCAGCCGGGCCAGGTTCGGGTATTCCGAGCGCCAGCCGATCTGCGGAAAGCGAAACTCGATCCAACCCAAGGCGCAGCCGACGGCGATGTCCGACAGGCTGAGGTGGATGCCGCTGCAAAACGGCTTGTCGCCCAGCCCCTGGCTGATCGCCTTCAGGCCCGCATCGACCTTCGCCAACTGACGGTCTATCCACGGCTGGCAGCGCTGCGCGTCGGGCCGGCCCGGCCAGACCGACTCCATGCGCGCCAGCACGCCGGCGTCGAGCAGGCCGTCGGCCAGTGCTTCCCAGGTCTTGACCTCGGCGCGCTCGCGCCCCGGCGGCGGAATCATCTTGCCGACCGGCGACAGGGTGTCGAGGTATTCGACGATGACCCGCGAATCGAACACCGCCTCGCCGCCTTCCAGCACCAGGCAGGGCACCTTGCCGAGCGGATTGGACGTCGGCACCGTGCTGCCGTCGGCCCAGGGGTCCTCGACGGCGAACTGGTAGTCGAGCTTCTTTTCGGCCATCACGATGCGGACCTTGCGCACATACGGGCTGGAGGTGGTGCCGATCAGTTTCATGGATTGCTGTGAGGAAACGCGTGATGCCGGTGGCTGGATGAGAAGCGCTTCGATTCTATAGATTCACCCTGGCCACTTTGGTGCGCCGCACCGAGCGTGGCGCGCAACCGACACAACTACAATTCGCCCATGCCGACCTCCGCGATCACCGCGCTGTCGCCGCTCGACGGCCGCTATGCGTCCAAGCTCTCCGCGCTTCGTCCGATGATGAGCGAGCAGGGCTACATGCACCGCCGCGTGCAGGTCGAAGTGGCTTGGCTGATCGCGCTGAGCGACGCAGGCTTCGACGAATACAAGCCGCTCAGCCCCGGAGCGCGCACTTACTTGCTCGGCTTGGTGAAGAACTTCTCGGAGGCCGACGCGCTCGCGATCAAGGAAATCGAGAAGACCACGAACCACGACGTGAAGGCGGTCGAGTACTGGATCCGCTCCAGGTTCGAGGCCCGTCCGGAACTGGTCGCGATCGGCGAGTTCGTGCACTTCGGCTGCACCAGCGAGGACATCAACAACGCGAGCCACGCGCTGCAGCTGAAGGCCGCGCGCGACCAGGTGCTGCTGCCGCGGCTGGACGCGCTGATCGCCAAACTGCGCGACATGGCGCACGCCTGGGCCGGCATCGCGATGCTGAGCCGCACGCACGGCCAGACCGCGAGCCCGACCACGGTCGGCAAGGAATTCGCGAACGTGGTGGTGCGCCTTGCGGCCGCGCGCGAGCGCATCGCCGCGGTGCCGCTGCTGGCGAAGATGAACGGCGCGGTCGGCAACTACAACGCGCACCTCGCCGCCTGGCCCGGCTTCGACTGGGAGGCGTTCGCGCGCAAGGTGGTCGAGACGCCGCCGCCGCTCGGGCTGGGCCTGGCGTTCCAGCCGTACAGCACGCAGATCGAGCCGCACGACTACATGGCCGAGCTGTTCGACGCGATC
>JAFECV010000321.1 GCA_018241985.1 Pseudomonadota bacterium
CACCCATGAACTACCTCTCCACCCGTGGCGATGCCACCCCGCGTCGGTTCTGCGACATCCTGCTCGAAGGGCTCGCGCCCGACGGCGGGCTGTACCTGCCCGAGCACTATCCGCAGGTCGATGCCGGCCGCCTGGCCGCGTGGCGCGGCGTGTACGCGAATCAGGGCTACGCGGCGCTGGCGTTCGAGATCCTGTCGCTGTACATCGACGACATCCCTGCCGGCGACCTGCGCGCGATCTGCGCGAAGACCTATACCGCCGAGGCGTTCGGCACGGCGCAGGTCACGCCGCTCAAGCGTCTGGAGGACGGCGTCTTTATCGAAGCGCTGTCGAACGGCCCGACGCTCGCGTTCAAGGACATCGCGATGCAGCTGCTCGGCAACCTGTTCGAGTACGAACTGGATCGCCGCGGCGCGCAGATGAACGTGCTGGGCGCGACCAGCGGCGACACTGGCAGCGCGGCCGAGTACGCGATGCGCGGCAAGCGCGGCATCCGCGTGTTCATGCTGAGCCCGCAGGGGCGCATGAGCCCGTTCCAGCAGGCGCAGATGTACAGCTTGCAGGACGAGAACATCCACAACATCGCGATCGACGGCGTGTTCGACGACTGCCAGGACATCGTGAAGGCGGTGTCGGGCGACCTCGCGTTCAAGCGGCGTTTTTTCGTAGGCACCGTCAACTCGATCAACTGGGCGCGGCTGCTGGCGCAGGTGGTGTACTACTTCGCCGGGTACTTTCAGGCGACTGGCGAGGCTAATGGCGGTCCCTCACCCCAACCCTCTCCCCGCGGGGGAGAGGGAGTCAAAAAGGTCAGCTTCACCGTGCCCAGCGGCAACTTCGGCAACGTCTGCGCCGGCCATGTCGCGCGCATGATGGGGCTGCCGATCGACCGGCTCGTGGTCGCGACCAACGAGAACGACGTGCTCGACGAGTTCTTCCGCACCGGCACCTACCGCGTGCGCGCCGGCGCAGACACGCACGAGACCTCGAGCCCGTCGATGGACATCTCCAAAGCGAGCAACTTCGAGCGCTTCGTGTTCGACCTGTTCGGGCGCGACGCTGCGCGCACCCGTGCGCTGTTCGGCGAGCAGCTGGCGCGCGAAGGGCGGTTCGACCTCGGCGCCGACCCGCTGTTCGCGCAGGCGGCGTCGCGCTACGGCTTCGCCAGCGGGCGCAGCACGCATGCCGACAGGATTGCGATGATCCGCGACACGCAGGCGCGCTTCGGCGTGACCATCGATCCGCACACCGCCGACGGCGTGAAGGTCGCGCGCGAGCACCTGCAGAGCGGCGTGCCGATGATCGTGCTCGAGACCGCGCTGCCGGCGAAGTTCGCGCAGACTATTCAAGAGGCGCTGGGCCGCGAGCCGGAGCGCCCCGCGGCGTTGGCCGGACTCGAGGAGCGGCCGCGCCGCGTGGTGCAGATGGTGGCCGACGCGAGCGCGGTGCAGGCCTACATCGCCCGGGAATGCAGATGAAAAGCGGCTGGAGCCAAGGCGGTGTCTTCGCGTCCAGCTATTGTTTGAATAGCAACCCGGAGTTTGGCGGATGAAAGTCGTCGGCCTGGCCGGCTACTCGGGTTCGGGCAAGACGACGCTGGCCACCGGCCTGATCGCCGCCTTGCGCAGCCGGGGTCTGCGCGTGTCGGTGATCAAGCACGCGCATCACGGCTTCGACATCGACCAGCCGGGCAAGGACAGCTGGCGGCACCGCCAGGCCGGCGCGTACGAGGTGCTGGTCGCGTCCGAACGGCGCATGGCGCTGATGCGCGAATTCGCGAATCCCAGCGAGCTGTCGCTGCACGGCCTGATCGCTGCGCTCGACGCTGGTGTGGACTGGGTGCTGGTCGAAGGCTTCAAGCACGGGAGCCTGCCGAAGATCGAGGTCTGGCGCGCCGCGACGAACAAGCCGGTGCGCTATCCGGAGGACGAGAAGGTGGTCGCGATCGCGACCGATTCGCCGGACCGTCTGCCGCAGCCCACCGCGCGGCCGGTGCTGGATTTGAACGCGCCGCAGGCGCTCGCCGCCTGGTTGGTCGACAATTCGGCGCAGTTCCTTTACCGACCGCCGATCGCGGTATGACCCACCGATGAACGCTCCGCGCCCACCGCTTCAATCGCTGGACGATGCGCTGGCCGAACTGCTGCGCCATGCCGAGCCGCCGCTCGTGGCCGAGCAGGTGTCGACCTTCGACGCCGATGGCCGCGTGCTGGCCGAGGACCTCGTGTCGGCGCTGCAGGTGCCGCCGCAGGACAACAGCGCGATGGACGGCTACGCGGTGCGCGTGGCAGACGCCAAGGCCGGGGCGGAACTTGCGGTGTCGCAGCGCATTCCGGCCGGCAGCAGCGGCACGCCGCTCGCGGCCGGGACCGCCGCGCGCATCTTCACCGGCGCGCCGGTGCCGGCCGGCGCCGACGCGATCGTGATGCAGGAGGACTGCACGCCGGTCGCCGACGGCGTGGTGCGGATCGGCCGCGCGCCTGCACTCGGGCAATGGATACGCCGCGCCGGCGAGGACGTGACGCGCGGCGCAATCGTGCTCGCGAAGGGCGAGCGCCTCGGGCCCGCCGGCGTCGGGCTCGCCGCCGGCATCGGGCTGGCTTGGCTTCCGGTCGCGCGGCAGCCGCGGGTCGGGCTGTTCTCGACCGGCGACGAGCTGGTGATGCCGGGCGAGGTGCCGCCGCAAGACATGCGGCCCGGCGCGATCTACAACTCGAACCGGTTCTTCCTGCGCCGGCTGCTGGCGCGCCTGGGCTGCGAGGTGAACGACCTCGGCATCGTGCCCGACACCCGCGCCGCGACGCTGGCCGCGCTCGAGCGCGCGTCGGCGTCGAACGACCTGATCCTGACCAGCGGCGGCGTCTCGGTCGGCGAAGAGGACCACATCCGGCCCGCGGTGCAGCAGCTCGGCACGCTGGATCTGTGGAGCATCGCGATCAAGCCCGGCAAGCCGTTTGCGTACGGCCGCGTCGGCGCGGCGCATTTCATCGGCCTGCCGGGCAATCCGGTGTCGAGCTTCGTCACCTTCCTGCTGCTGGTGCGGCCGTTCCTGCTCAAGCTCCAGGGCGCGGCGCAGCTCGCCACTCGGCCGGTCGCGATGCGCGCGCACTTCGACTGGCCGCGTGCCGACAAGCGTCGTGAGTTCATGCGCGTGCGCCGCAACGAGCAGGGCGGACTCGACCTGTTCGCGAACCAGAGCTCGGGCGTGCTGACCTCGATGGTCTGGGGCGACGGCGTGGTCGACAACCCGCCCGGCCAAGCCATCAAGGCCGGCGACACGGTGCAGTTCATTCCGTTCGCGGAGTTGCTGGCGTGACCGCGACGCGCAACGTCACGATCCGCTACTTCGCCAGCGTGCGCGAGGGCGTCGGCCGGGAGCAGGAGACGATCTCGACCAGGGCCGCCACGGTCGGCGCGCTGCGCGACGAGCTGATCGCGCGCGGCGGCACCCATGCCCGCATGCTGGCCC
>JAFECV010000322.1 GCA_018241985.1 Pseudomonadota bacterium
GGCATCAAGCCCGGCCAGGTGCGCGCCGTGTGTACCGGCAAGCAGATCAGGGCCGGCGGGAAGAGGTTTGCCTACGCGGAGGCAAGCACCTTGCGCAACAGGCTTTCGTAGGATTCCGACCCATCGCCGCCCGTCTGGTCTAGGTCATAGACCCGGCGCTCCAAGTCGATCACGGCCTTGGCAGCCCCAACGGTGACCGCCAGGGCGTCGGCGAAGGTCTTGGCCTCGCGAATGTTCGTCACCTGGCCGGCGAACGATTCGATCTTTCCGCGAGCCGTCGCAAGACTGGCATTGAGCGCGACCAGCGTGGCGCGCTGCTTGCCGGCTATGGCAAGGTTCTCGGCGACCGCGGCCCCCACGGCCGATTGATCGTCATGGGCCGATTTCTGGCCGGCCTCCCGGCCTATTTCCTCGGCCCGCAGCTTGGCGCTCTCGACAAGCGCCGCCTTGGTTGCAACCCGCACCATCTCGCTCAGGTCGCGCGTCCACCCGCCCCGCTTGGCGTGGGCCTTGAGGGACGACAGCGCAACGCCGTGCTTCTGCGCGACGGCGGCAACGGTCATCCGGCCGAGCTGGTAATCGCGCTCGATCGCTTCCCAATCGATGTCACTTCGCCGTCCCATGATCCCTAGCCTTGGCGCCTTGTCTGCCCGTGAATTCTAAGTCGCGCCCCGGCTGGCTTGACCCCGCCAGCAGCGGCGCGCACAATCGAGCGCAAACCCCGGCTACCGATTGAAAGCACCTTGGGCAATGACAGCCCTCTGGTCAATCGAACCGGGGTTTTGTACACTCCGCACTGACCCCTGCCATTGGCTTGAACTATCTTGGGCAATTGGAGCCCCCCGATCGGAAGCCAGGCGGGGGTTTTGCTTTGGCCGGTCCAATCAGTTGCGTGAGTCGGTCGCCGGGCTAGTCACCCCGACGGGCAAGGCCAGCGGTGTCGATCGTGGCTCCCGTGATGCCCGCGACCCTCGGGGCCGTCGCTCCAAGTGACTCGTCCGGGCCGTCGCCCAAGCGAGTGATCCTTGACGAGAGCCTGCGGAAGTTCTCCGGGTCCGAAAGCTGTTCCATCAGCCACTCGTCCAGGAACTTGTCGAATTCCTCGTCCTCGTCTGGATCGGAGGTCTGAATAGAAGTTGTATCGCTCTCGGCCATTTGGGCTCTCCCAGGTCGCTGCGCCATTCTACGGATGCGGGTCAGACCCCTTGCGGTACACTGCCCCCGCATCTTGAGTTGGGCCGACGCCCACGCCAACCTGCCCGCCCGGGCAAGGTGGATTGCCGAAAGCGGATGCGGCCCCTCGGGGCAACCAAGCGGGCGCAGCGTCGGCCCTCCCGTGAATGGAGGGTTTCTTGTCTCAGACAGCCATCGATCCGCGCACCGTCCTGGCCTACGGGGAGACGGAGTACCGTGTGCATGGAGAACCGGGTTTCATCCTGCTGGTGGATCGGCCCTGCGCCGAACTGCTCGCCGCGCACCGCCGGCATGGGGTCGGCTGCAGCGCGTTCCTGACCGCCTGCAACCCGCGCAGCCAGCGGCTGGATGACGACACCAACGCGGCCCGGCAGGCGGCGCTCGCGCATGAGCTGCGCGGCCTGGTGGTCCTGGAGGGCGTTGGACAACACGACCAGTGGCCGGGCGAGGCGAGCTTTCTGGTCTTTGGCCTGGACCTGGAGGCGGCCAAGGCCCTGGCCGAACGGTTCGAGCAAAACGCCCTGGTGTGGAGCGGAGCCGATGGCGTGCCGCGCCTGATCCTGCTGCGATGAATGCGGGGAGTGGTCCACCCGCCGCGAGGCGAACGGGCCGGGGGGATTTGATCCAGCTTGCCGCCCCTGACACATCGTCGAAGCGGCTAAACAGGAGATACGCATGACTGCGTTGAAACGACCCGAGCCGGCTTGCCTGCTCACCGAGCCCGGCCACTATGCCGAACTGCTGTCGATCCGGCCCATCGCGGCCGCCCCTGACAGCCAGCACCTGCTGATCCAGAGCCGCCTGGACTCGGCCAGGAACCCCGAGGAACTGCGCACCCGCTACAGCGTGACGCTCACGCGCGCGGCCATCGAGCGGCTGCACGCGCACCTTGGTGACTATCTCGCCGAGGTTGAACGGCGAGCCGAGCCGCCGGGCCATGGGCGCCTGGTGGCGACGTTCATCCCGGCCGGGCGGACAGGGGGTAGGTCATGAGCACACTCACCGAGGAAGATGCCGCCATTGCATTCGCCAGGGCGTGGAACCGGCTGGAGCCGGACGACTTCCTGGCGCTGCTGGCCCCCGATGCGCGCTATGCGTCGCAGTGGGTGGCTGGTGAGCTGGTGGGCGCGCCGGTCATCGAGGACTACCTGCGCGGCAAGATGCGAACGGTGCGCGCGAACGGCGTCAACGATCCCGAGGCGCGGGTCCGGGTGGAGCTTGGGCGCACGACCAAGAGCTTTCCCGACAGGCCATGCGCACTCATGACGCAGGGCGAGAGCGACCCGTTCCAGGCGGCGGTGCTGTTCGATGTCCGAGATGGCAAGGTGGCCCGCTATGACCTGTGCATCCCTGGGCTGTTGGGGCCGGTGGGCGTGTTCCCGGCCTGATGCAAAGCCATGAGCCGCGCCGGTTTCTGCCAACACATCATCTCCGGCGGCCAGACCGGCGCGGATCGCGGGGCGTTGGACTTCGCCATCGGCCACGGCTACACGCATGGCGGATGGGCGCCGCGCGGGCGCATCGCAGAGGATGGCATCATCCCCGCCCGCTACCAACTCACGGAGCTGGAGGGAGGCTACCGGCGGCGCACTCGCCGCAACGTGGAGGACAGCGACGCGACGCTGATCGTCAACCTCGGCGAGCTGAGCGGCGGCACGCTGGCGACACGCGTCTTTGCTGAGAAGGCAGACAAGCCTTGCCTGGTGGTGCAAGTCGATTCGGGCATCGCCGAAGACCTGGCCGCGAGCGTCGCCGCGTGGCTGCGACGGCACGACGTGAAGACGCTGAACGTGGCCGGCCCGCGCGAGAGCAAGCGACCAGGCGTCTACCGGCTCACGGTCGAACTGCTGGAGGCGGTAGAGGCCCGGTCTGCAGGGGATCAGTGACACCAGTCCCGCCGGTCGGCGTGTGCAGCGAAGACATGGTCGCCCGACGGCAGCTCGATCATCCCATCGGGCGGCACCGTAAAGAGCGGGGTCTTGGTAAACAGAGGCGGCAGCGCGGCCTGGTCCACCGGCTCGCCGCTCGCGACAGCCCTGATGATCGCCTCAGGGTCGAAAGAGATGAGGTCGTTGTCCATCCTTGGCCCGATCAGTTGAAGGCCGGGGCGGCCGGTGCGTCTTGCCGGAGCGTTTCCTCTTTCTGTCGCATGGCGCCCATCAAGCCTTGTCCGCTCCCCGACCTGAGCCACTCTTGCACGGAAAAGCCTTCGCCAGACCCAGGCGCGCGCGGCTGCTGCGGCTTCGGGCCGAACTGCTGAATGAGTGCCAGCTT
>JAFECV010000323.1 GCA_018241985.1 Pseudomonadota bacterium
CGACGTCAGCGTCGTGGCCGATGCCTGCGTCGCGGCCGATCGGTCGGCGCATGCGGCGTCGCTGGCGAGCATGGGCCTGATTGCCGAGGTGGCGCCTCTGGCGCAGTTGCTGGCAACGACTTTGGCGGGGACGGCATGAGTCCAAGGACCGCCGCCAACGGCCGCCTGAACGGGCGCGTGGCCATCGTCACCGGGGCCACCCAGGGCCTGGGGGCGGACATCGCACAAGTGCTGGCGCAGCATGGGGCGCGGGTCGCCGTCGTGGGGCGCCAGCGCGAGGCGGGCACGGCCGTGGCCCAGGCGGTCGGATCGCAGGCCTGCTTCTTCGAGGCCGACATCACCGATGACGCGGCGATCGATGGCGTTGTCAACGGCGTGCAGGCACGCTGGGGTCGGATCGACGCCCTGGTGAACAACGCCTGCAGTTACGACGACCAGGGTCTCGCGTCGACCCGGGCGCAGTGGCTGCAGACACTCAATGTCAATCTGGTGTCGGCGGCGGTCTTCACGCAAAAAGTGGCCGAGCGAATGCACGCTGGTGCAGTGATCGTCAACCTGGGAAGCACCGGGGGCAAGTTCGGGGCTGGCGGACGGGCGATTTACCCTGCGTCAAAAGCCGCGTTGCTGCAGATCACGCGCAATTTCGCGGTGACGCTGGCGCCGCGCGGGATCAGGGTGTTGTCGGTGTCTCCTGCCTGGACCTGGTCGCCTGCCATGGCCTCCATGAGCGGGGGATCCATCGAGCTGGCCGATGCGGTGGGGGCGCACTTTCATCCGCTCGGGCGGGTCGGGCGTGGAGACGAAGTGGGGCAGGCGGTCGCGTTTGCCCTGAGCTCGGATGCTTCATGGATGACGGGGGTGGATCTCGCCGTGGATGGGGGCTTTTCCGCATTGGGCCCCGATCAAGGCGTGTCACCGCGCAGCTGGTTCGAGAAGATGGCGCCCGGCACCAAGGGCTGAACCGGATGGAGAACGCAATGGGGATTGCCGTTCTTGTGCTGGAGCAGTGCCTCAATGGCCTGCAATTCGGCCTGATGCTGTTCTTGCTGGCTGCCGGTCTGACGCTGGTTTTCGGGATCATGAACATCATCAATCTGGCCCATGGTTCCTTGTACATGATCGGGGCCTACCTGATTGCCACGTTCGCCAGCGCGTCCGGCTCGTTCTGGATCGGGTTGGTGGGCGGGGTCCTGGCAACGGCCGTGGTGGGCATGGTGCTGGAGATGGCTGTGCTGCGCCGGCTGTACGAGCGTGACCACTTGTCCCAGGTCCTGGGAACCTTTGCCATCTTGCTGATGGCCAACGAGGTCGTGCTCATCATCTGGGGCGAGCAGCCCATCGCGCTCAATCCCCCCGCATTCCTCGCCGGCCCGGTGCAGTTGTTGCCTGGCTTTTCGTACCCGGCCTATCGGCTGTTCATCATCTGCGTGGGGCTTGCCGTGGCGCTCGTGCTCTACCTGCTGGTCACGCGCACGCGCGTCGGCATGCAGGTGCGCGCAGGCGCTTCCAACCGTGAAATGGCACGGGCCATGGGCGCAAACGTGCGCTTGCTCTTCACCGCGTTGTTTGCGCTTGGTGCTGCGCTGTGTGCCGTGGCCGGTGGCATGCTGGGGCCGCTGCTCGCAGTGCAGGTCGGCATGGGCGAAAGCATCCTCATTCTGGCCTTCGTGGTCATCGTGATCGGTGGCATCGGGTCGATCCGCGGTGCGCTCGTGGGCTCGCTCCTGGTGGGTCTGGTCGACACTGCGGGGCGGTCGCTGATCCCCAGGGTGTTTGGGCATTTGATGGGGCCCGACGCGGCTTCGAGTGCCGGACCGGCCGTTGCGTCGATCCTCATCTACGTGCTGATGGCCGGTGTCTTGTTCTGGAAGCCGCAAGGCCTGTTTCCCGCGCATGGCTGAGACTGCGATGGCGTGCCCCGCCCGCCCGGACGATGCCCGGCGCAGTCTGCTCGACCATGGGCTGGCCCTGCGCTGGAGCTTGCCGCTGGTCGTGCTGCTGCTGGCGCTCCCGACAGTGGCTGCTGCGCTTGGCGAAGAGTTCTACATTGGCGTCGCAAGCCGTGTGCTGATCTTCGCGCTGGCTGCCAGCAGCCTGAACCTGATCCTCGGGTTTGGCGGCATGGTCAGTTTTGGGCATGCGGCTTTTGTCGGTGTCGGCGCGTACACGGTGGGCATTCTGATGCAGGGACACGTGGGTTCGGCCTGGATCGCCTGGCCTGCGGCCATGATGGCGGGCGGACTGTTTGCGCTGGCGATCGGAGCCATCTGCCTGCGCACGCAAGGGGCGTACTTCATCATGATCACCCTGGCGTTTGCGCAAATGCTGTTCTATCTGGTGGTCTCGTTGCCGGCTTTGGGGGGTGACGACGGCTTGTCGCTGGCCTCGCGCTCGCAGGTTGGTTTTGGGGTGGACCTGGGGCAGGACACGCAGTTCTATTACGTCGTATTGCTGCTCTTCGTGCTGGCGTTTGTCGTCATGCAGCGGCTGCTCAATGCGCGTTTCGGCCACGTATTGCAGGCCATCCGCGAGAACGAGGTGCGCATGGCTGCGATCGGCTTTCCGGTCTACCGCTACAAGCTGATCGCGTTCACGTTGGCGGGCGCCATTGCCGGCCTGGCCGGAGCATTGCTCGCGAATACGGGCGGTTTCGTCAGTCCATCGATGCTGCAGTGGAGCCAGTCCGGCATGCTGATGGTCATGGTGATCCTGGGTGGAGTCGGTCACTTGTACGGAGGCCTTGCGGGTGCCGCGACCTTCTTGCTGCTCAAGGAACTGCTGCTGAATTACACCGAGCATTGGCAACTGGGCGTCGGCGCTGCGCTGCTGGCCGTGGTGCTGCTTGCGCCTGCCGGGCTCATGGGCCTTGGGTCAGGCGGGGAGCGTGCATGATGTCCGCCGCGGCGCTGCTGAGAATAGAGCAGCTGGTCAAGCGCTTCGGCGGACTGGTTGTGACCGATCGCGCGGACCTTACCGTGTTCGAGGGTGAAATCCATGCGCTGATCGGCCCCAATGGCGCCGGCAAAACCACGCTCATCCAACAGATTTCGGGGGCACTGGCACCCAGCAGCGGGGCGATTCAATTCGCCAGCCGCAATGTGACCACGCTGCCGATTCATCAGCGGGTGCATCTGGGGCTGGTGCGCACCTATCAGATCACGAGCATCTTCCGCCGATTGCCGGTGTTGGACAACCTGGCGCTTGCGCTGCAATCGCGCAGTGGCAGCAGCTGGCGATTCTGGCGTCCCGCGCGAGAGGAGCGGGATCGCTATGAGCAAGCTCGTGCTGTCGCGCAACGCGTCGGACTGGGGACACTGTTGAACCGTGTGGCCGGTGCACTTTCGCATGGGGAGCAGCGGCAGCTGGAGGTGGGCATGGCGCTCGCGCTGTGCCCCAAGATGCTCCTGCTGGACGAGCCCATGGCGGGCATAGGTCCCGAGGAAACCGAA
>JAFECV010000324.1 GCA_018241985.1 Pseudomonadota bacterium
GGCCCGAAGAAGCGGTGCCTCCGGCGCCGCGGCGGCCTGCAAGGCCACCCAGCGGACCGGCCAAGCCGGATCCGCGGGTGTCCGCGAACGGCCTGCTCCGCGGCCTCGCGAACCTCAGACGAAAGAGGGTCTTATGGACGAAAGTAGAAGGCTCCGTTACCTGCGCCTGGCCCTGCGCGTCTTCGGCCTGATCTTCATCTTTGGCGTGTATCCGCTCACCGTGCTGTGGCCGAGCGGCTGGACCTGGCACGCGGGCCAGTCGGACTATCTGCAGATGATCATGGGCATCTATGCGACCCTGGGCGTGTTCCTGTTGCTGGCGGCCAATGATCCCGCGCAGCATCTCGCCCTGATCGCGTTCACCATCTGGTCGAGCGTGGTGCACGGCGGGATCATGGCGATCCAGTCGGTCGTCAACCCCGAACACATGGGCCACCTGTACGGCGATGTGCTGGCGCTGTTCCTGATTGCCGGAATCCTTGGCTACCTCTGTCCCACGGCCGCCCGGATCAGCCTCCGAAAGGCCGTGGCTTAGTGCTCTTCAGGAGGAAGCCAGCCCGAAGCGCTGCCGGATTCCCGCCAGCAGCGCTTCCTCACCGAGGTCCTTGCGCGACTGCATCACGGCCAGCGCGTCGTCGCCGACCACGTAGCGCACCTGGGCGCTGCCGTCGGTCGCTGCGTCGAACAAGGCCTGCGCCAGTTGCTCGGGCGACGAGGAGGCACCGCCGGCGGCCCGATTCGCCTGGAACACCGCCATGACCTTGCGGATCGAGTCCGCGTACGGGCCGCCGTCGCCGTCGAAGGTGCGCGCCATCGAGCGGCCCGAGAAGTCGGTCGCGACCGCGCCGGGCGCGAACACCTTGACGCGGATGCCCAGCGGCGCGAGCTCATGGCTTAGCGATTCGGAGAACCCGACCACCGCGTACTTCGAAGCCGCGTACAGCGAGTACAGCGGCATCGCGACGAGCCCGGTCAGCGACGCGATGTTGATGATCACGCCGCTTTTGCGCTCGCGCATCTGCGGCAGCACCGCGCGGGTCACCGCGAGCACGCCGCCGACGTTGGTGCTGAACTGGCGGCCGATCGCCTCCGGCGTTGCGCTTTCGAACGGGCCGAACAGGCCGTAGCCTGCGTTGTTGATCAGCACGTCGATCCGGCCGAAGCATTCGAGCGCCCGGCTCACCGCCTGGTCGACCGAGCGCTGTTCGGTCACGTCGAGCGCGAAGGTCTCGACGCTTCCTGCGCCCTGCTCGAAGCGGGCCGCTTCGGGGTTGCGCAGTGTCGCGGCGACGTTCCAGCCCTGTTCGGCAAAGCGGCGCACCGCGGCTGCGCCGATGCCGGAGGAGCAGCCCGTGATCAGGACCGTGGCAGTCATCGGCAAATCTCCAGGGGAGTCGAAAAGAAGGAATGTACCGGAGATGCTCGTCGAAAGCATTTTGATCACCGGATGGAGTCGGGGCGACATGACCCATCGGTGCCATATCGATCCGGCGTGTTGCGCACTAGAGTGGGCCCGGACGGAACAATCGAGGGTTCGACATGCGCGTGATCGTCATCGGTGCCGGGATCGCCGGCTTGGCCGCGGCCTGGCGGCTGCGTGAACTCGGCCACGCGGTCGTGCTGCTGGAGCAGGACGCCGAGCCGGGCGGGAGATGCCGCTCGGTCCATTGGCACGGGCAGTGGGCGGTGACCGGCGCGGTCGCCTTTCTCGGTGCGGAAGCGAACCTGATCGAGCAAGCGCGCAAGCTCGGCATCGACGGACCCGGCGAGATGCAGGACGTCAGCGCGGCGCAGCGCTGGAACGTGCTCGTGAAGCGCAAGGACGCCGTGGACTTCGGCGCATTCGACCTGGCCGCCGCCGCCCGGCATCCGATCGTGCCGCTGCGCGAGAAGGCGCGGCTGCTGGTCGCGCTCCCGAAGCTCGCGCGGCTGATGCTGGCCGCGGATCCGCACGACATCACCAGCACCGCGGCGCTGGACGACGAGAATGCGTGCGCGTACTTCCGTCGGCTGTCGCCCACCTTCGTCGACTACTTCCTCGAGCCTTGCATGGCGATGTTCTGCGGTTACGGCGAGGACGATTTTTCGCTGGCCTGGACCGCGTGGAGTTCCTCGGGCCGGCTCGCCTGGGGCGGCCAGCATGTCTGGACCTTCCGCGAGCGCGGCGCCGGACGCCTCACCTGGGAGATGGGCCGTCATTTCGAAGCCGATCCCGGCACCGATCTGCGCTTGGGCACCCGTGTGCTCGCGGTGCACCCGGACGAGCAGGGCGTGCGCGTCGAGACCTGCCGCGGCAGCGATTCGGAAACCCTGCGCGCCGACGCAGCGGTCGTTGCGGTCCCCGGCCATCGCGTGGCCGCGCTGATGCCCGGGCTCGATCCGGCGCGGCGTGCCTTTCTCTCGGGCATCGACTATGCGGGGCACCACATCGTCTACTACCTGCTGGACCGTCCGAAGGGCGATCTGCTGGACACTTACGTGCTGCCGGCCGCCGACGGCTTTCGCCGCACCGGCAACCTGCGTTTCACCGACCTGGGCAACGGCACCACGTTTGCGCATTCGCAATGGAAGGACCATGGCTGCCGGCAGCACGCGCACGAGAGCGACGCGCAGCTGCTGGAGATCGCCTGGTCGGATGTGCTGGAAGCGCTGCCGCAACTGCGCGGCACGCGAGTGATCGACAGCTTCGTCTCGCGCCAGCCGCATGCGATCTGCAAGCGGCCGAAAGGCTATGTGCGCGCGCTGCGCGACTTCCGGCGGCTCGGCCCGCTGCCGCACGTCGCGTTCTGCGGCGACTGGCTGTCGAACAGCACCGTCGGGCAGTCGCACTGGACCGGCCTGCAGGCCGCCGAAGCGCTCGCAGCGCGTCTCGCCTAGGTCGGAAATGGGCGGCCCGCGTGCATCAGCGCACACAGCGCGGTGCGGTTGCTCACGCCCATCTTGCGGAACACCGATCGCAGGTGATTCTTCACGGTCCAGGGGCTCGCACCCAGCAGCCGCGCGATCGACTTGTTGCCGTGCCCGGCGATCACCAGCGATACGACTTCCCGCTCGCGCGGTGTCAGCATCGGCAGCGGCGCCTGCACGAGCCCGGCATGCGCGCCACGCCATGCGAGTTCGAGCACCGGCGCGATCGATCGCGCAAGCTCGCAGTCGGCATCGCTGAAGTCCGTCTCGCCTGCCATGCGTACCAGGCTCAATGCGGCGACCACCCGCGCATCCCCACGCAAGGCAATGGTGAGGACGTGGCCGGCACCGCTGGCGCCGAGCCGTGCGTCGGGAAACGCCGATCCGGCCGAGCGCAGCGTCGGCACGAGGTCCGACAGCCTCGCGACGCCGTGCCCGGCGGCGTTCGGCTGCGAATCGAGCCAGCCGCGAATCGGGTCGCGGCGCAGCACGTGCTGGCAGTAGTGGCTCGTGCACCAGGC
>JAFECV010000325.1 GCA_018241985.1 Pseudomonadota bacterium
TTGTTGATAGCAAACTGCGAGCGCCAATCAATGGCTTGAGGCCGATTTGATGCCCAGTTACATCGTGCGGATGCGCTCGACCATCTCGCGCGCGAACGCGACGTAGGCCTGCGCGCCCTTCGCGGCCGGGTCGAACACCACGCCCGGCAGTCCGTAGCTCGGCGCCTCGGCCAGGCGCACGTTGCGCGGAATCACCGCGTCGAACACCTTGCCGCCGAAATGCGCCTTCAACTGTTCGCTGACATTCTGCTGCAGCGTGATGCGCGGATCGAACATCACGCGCAAGAGGCCGATGATCGCCAGATCGGGGTTCAGGTTCGCGCGCACCTGGCGGATCGTGTTCACCAGGTCGCTCAGGCCCTCGAGCGCGAAGTATTCGCACTGCATCGGCACCACCACGCCGTGCGCCGCGCACAGGCCGTTCAGCGTCAGCATCGACAGCGACGGCGGGCAGTCGACCAGCACGAAGTCGTACTGATCCTGCACCGGCTCGAGCGCCAATTTAAGCCGGCGCTCGCGGCGCTCGACGCCGACCATCTCGACCTCAGCCCCGGCCAGGTCGCGGTTCGCGCCGAGCACGTCGTAGCCGCACTTGTCGCTGCGCACGCGGGCCTCGGCGACCGACGCCGATTCGAGCAGCACGTCGTACACACTCAGTTCGAGCTTGCGCTTGTCGACGCCCGAGCCCGTCGTCGCGTTGCCCTGCGGATCGAGGTCGACCATCAGCACCCGCTGCCCGACCTTCGCGAGCCCGGCGGCAAGATTCACCGTGGTCGTGGTCTTGCCGACCCCGCCCTTCTGGTTCGCGACGCAAAAGACCTTGGCCATGGCCGGCTAGCGCGTCGCGGCCGGGCGGCGCCCGGTCATTGCCTGCACGAAAAGGAAAAAAAACGCGCCCATGCGCGCTGCGTCGAGTCCGAATTTCATGGCGTCGAGTTTACGACGCGATCCACCGGCCAAGGCAGACTCAATGCGTCTTTTTGCGCATCCAGACCAGGCAGCGTTCAGCATGAAGCCCTGGAACCTGCAATGGTTCCACGTGAAACACGTCGATGGCCTCCGGCAGCGCGGCGATCTCATCGTCGGGCCGCCTGCCCTTCATTGCGAGCCACGCGCCGCCGTCGGCCAGCGCGGCGATTGAGAGCGCCACCAGATCGGCCAGCGACGCGAATGCGCGCGCAGAGATCAGGTCGTAGCGGTCCGTGAGGGTTTCGACCCGGGCATGGATCGCGCGCAGGTTGGCCAGGCCCAGCGCTGCCGCCGCCTGGCGCACGAACGCGACCTTCTTCTCGACCGCATCGACGCAATCGACCTGCAGCTCGGGGCAGCAGACGGCGATCACCACGCCCGGCAGTCCGGCGCCGGCGCCGACGTCGAGCAGCCGCGCCTTATACGTCTCAGGATGGTTGCCGGCATGCTTCCCCACCTGTTGCAGATGTCGGCGCAGCGGAGCGACCACCGCCAGGCTGTCGAGCAGGTGGTGCGTGAGCATCTGCTCGCGCGTGCGCAGCGCGGTCAGGTTGTAGACACCGTTCCACTTCGCGAGCAGATCCAGAAAGCCGGCGAGTTGCCCGGCCTGGGGCTCGGTGAGCGCGACGCCAAGCTGCGCGGCGGCATCGGCGATCCGCTCGATGTCGGCCGCTACGTTGCCCGGCGTCTGCGCAGCCGAGGCGGGCCGCGCGCGGGTCAAGGCCGGTCCACGGCTGTACCTGCCGCCTCGGCTGTCTCGGCGACAGGTTCAACCGCGAGTTCTGCCTGCGCCGAATCCAGCGCGGCCCAGCCGTCCTTTTTCAAATGAATCAGCAGCAGCGAAATCGTCGCCGGCGTCACGCCCGAGATGCGCGACGCCTGCCCCAGCGTCTCGGGCCGGTGCTGGTTCAGCTTCTGCCGCGCCTCGATGCTGAGCGCGGCAACCTGCATGTAATCCAGGTCCTGCGGCAGGCGCAGGCTTTCGAACCGCGCCGAGCGCCCGACTTCGTCCTGTTGCCGCGCGATGTAGCCGGCGTACTTGGCACCGATCTCGACCTGCTCGATTACCGCGGAGACGAAGTCGGCGCCGCGGTAATTTGCATCGGCGGCCAGCTCCGGACTCGCGTAGCGGCTGCCGTCCAGCGACATCAGGTCGGCATAGGTCACTTCCGGCCGGCGCAGCAGTTCGGCCAGGCTGTATTCGTGCGCGAGCGCCTGCCCCAACACCCGCTCGGCCTCGGCCGCAGCCAGGATGCGCGGATTGACCCAGGTCGACCTCAGCCGCTCTGTTTCACGTGAAACCGCATCCCGCTTCGCCGCGAAAGCGGCCCAGCGCGCGTCGTCGATCAGGCCGAGCTTGCGGCCGATCTCGGTCAGCCGCATGTCGGCGTTGTCCTCGCGCAGTTGCAGCCGGAATTCCGCGCGGCTGGTGAACATGCGGTACGGCTCGGTCACGCCCTTGGTGATCAGGTCGTCGACCAGCACACCCAGGTACGCCTGATCGCGCTGCGGCAGCCAGGGTTCGTCGCCCCGGCACTGCAGCGCCGCGTTGATGCCGGCGAACAACCCTTGCGCCGCCGCCTCTTCATAGCCGGTCGTGCCGTTGATCTGGCCGGCGAAGAACAGGCCGGCGATCTGCCGCGTCTCGAAGCTGCTCTTGAGCGCGCGCGGGTCGAAATAGTCGTACTCGATCGCGTAGCCGGGGCGCAGGATGTGCGCGCGCTCCAGCCCGGGCAGCGAGCGCACCAGCGCGATCTGAATGTCGAACGGCAGGCTGGTCGAGATGCCGTTCGGGTAGAACTCGTGCGTCGTCAGGCCCTCGGGCTCGAGGAAGATCTGGTGGCTGTCCTTGGTCGGGAAGCGATTGACCTTGTCTTCGACGCTCGGGCAGTAGCGCGGGCCGACCCCGTCGATCTTGCCGGTGAACATCGGACTGCGGTCGAAGCCGGAGCGGATGATCTCGTGCGTGCGCGCGTTCGTGTGCGTGATCCAGCACGGCAGCTGGCGCGGATGCATGTCGGCGCGGCCCATGAAGCTGAACACCGGCATCGCATCGCGTTCGCCGCCCGGCATGCCGTCGCCCGGCTGCTCCTCGCAGCGCGAAAAATCGATGCTGCGACCGTCGATCCGCGGCGGCGTGCCGGTCTTGAGGCGCCCTTGCGGGAGCTCGAGTTCCTTCAGCCGGCTCGAGAGCGTCGCGGCCGGCGGATCGCCGGCGCGGCCGGCCGCATAGTTGTCCAGACCCACATGGATGCGCCCGTCGAGAAAAGTGCCCGCCGTCAGCACCACGGCGCGGCCGCGAAAGGCGACGCCGACCTGGGTCACCGCGCCGACCACCCGCGCACCATCGCCGTCGCCTTCGATCAGCAGGTCGTCGACCGCCTGCTGGAACAGCCACAGATTCGGTTGGTTCTCCAGCCGGCGCCGGATCGCCGCCTTGTACAGCA
>JAFECV010000326.1 GCA_018241985.1 Pseudomonadota bacterium
GGATCGAGCAGATGGCGACGACGCAGCTCCAGATGCGTCCGGCGTCGCCGGCGATCACCCAGTACGTCAACGACCCCACGGCCGCGCCGGCCTCGGGCGCCAGCGCGCCGGCGGGAGCAAAGCCGTGAGCCGCAGCGTGCGCTACGCCTCGAGCCCGCTGCTGGCCAGCCGCACGCCGGTCTGGCGCAGCAAGCTGATCGTGGCGGCGGTGGCCGCGGGCTTCGTCGCGCTCGCGGGGCGCGCGGCCTACATCCAGATCTTCGACAATGCGTTCTTCCAGAAGCAGGGCGAGGTCCGGTTCGCGCGCACGCTGGCGCTGCCGGCCTCGCGCGGCCGCATCCTGGACCGCAACGGCCAGATCCTGGCCTCCAGCGTGCCCGCGCCGAGCCTGTGGGGGATTCCCGAGGACATCGACCGGGACGACCCCGCCGTGCGCGCCAAGCTGCACCAGATGGCCCGGCTGCTCGGCATGTCGCCGCAGTTGCTCGACAAGAAGCTGCAGCAGGACGAGGACAAGCAGTTCGTCTGGATCAAGCGCCAGGTCGACGAGCCGGTGGCCAAGCAGATCGCCAAGCTCGACATCAAGGGCATCTACCAGCGCATGGAGTACAAGCGCCAGTACCCCGAAGGCGAGGCGGCCGCGCAGGTGGTCGGTTTCACGAACGTCGAGGACGTCGGCCAGGACGGGGTCGAGCTCGAGTTCAACAAGGCGCTCGCCGGCAAGCCCGGCTCGCGCCGCGTGATCAAGGACCGGCTCGGCCGCGTGGTGGAAGACATCGGCGAGCAGGTCGCGCCGATCGACGGGCGCGACATCCAGCTCAGCCTGGACAGCAAGATCCAGTTCTTCGCCTACAGCACGCTGCGCGACGCGGTGATCGAGAACAAGGCCAAGGCCGGCAGCGTGGTCGTGCTCGACGCGGTCACCGGCGAACTGCTCGCGATGGCCAACTACCCGAGCTTCGACCCGAACCACCGCCGCGACCTGACCGGCGAGCAGCTGCGCAACCGCGCGATGACCGACGTGTTCGAGCCGGGCTCGACGATGAAGCCGTTCACGATCGCGACCGCGTTGCAGCTCGGGCGCGTGACGCCGCAGACCATCATCGACACCCGGCCCGGCCGCATCACCGTGAGCGGCAGGACGATCCACGACGACAGCAATTTCGGCGTGCTGACGGTGCAGGGCGTGATCCAGAAGTCGAGCAACGTCGGCGCCACCAAGATCTCGCAGCGCATGTCGGCGCAGGAGATGTGGAATTCGTTCACCGCGTGCGGGTTCGGCCAGAAGCCGCAGGTCCAGTTCCCCGGCGCGATCACCGGCCGGCTGCGGCCCTGGCGGACCTGGCGGCCGATCGAGCAGGCGACGATGTCGTACGGCTACGGCCTGTCGGCGTCGCTGTTCCAGATCGCCCATGCGTTCACCGCGTTCGCGCACGACGGCGGCATCATCCCGGTGCGCATGCTCAAGGACGAGACGCCCGCGGTCGGCGTGCCGGTGTTCTCCAAGACGGTGACGAGCGAAGTGCGCACGATGCTGCACATGGTGGTCAGCCCCGGCGGCACCGCGCCGCTGGCGCAGCCGGTCGGCTATGCCGTCGGCGGCAAGACCGGGACCGCGCACAAGCAGGTCGGCAAAGGCTACGCGGCCAACAAATACAGCGGCTTCTTCACCGGCATCGCGCCGATCGACAAGCCGCGCATCGTGGTGTCGGTGATGATCGACGAGCCGGGCGCGGGCAAGTATTTCGGCGGCCTGGTCGCGGCCCCGGTGTTCGCCCAGGTGGTGCAGCAGACGCTGCGCGTGATGAACGTGCCTCCCGACATGGCGGTCAAACCGCAGATCGTCGCCGACGGCGTCAAGGAAAGCTTCTAGGCCGTGGAAACACTGTCCAGCCCTGCCCAAGCATCGCACTGGCTGCGCCAGCGCGTGCGCGGCACGTTGCAGGCCGATAGCCGGCAGGTCGGCGCCGGCGACGGCTTCATCGCCTGGCCCGGCGCCGCGAGCGACGGCCGGCGCTTCGTCCCCACCGCGCTCGACCGGGGCGCCGCCGCCTGCCTGGTCGAGGCGGACGGCGCCGACGCGTTCGACTTCACTGGCGATTCGATCGCCGCCTACCCGGGCCTGAAGGCCGCCACCGGGCCGATCGCGGCGGCCTACTTCGAGGCGCCCAGCGACAGGCTAGCCGTGCTCGCGGTCACAGGCACCAACGGCAAGACATCGACCGCCTGGTGGCTCGCGCAGGCGCTATCGAATTCGGAGCTGGATGCGAAGGTTCCATGCGGGCTTATCGGCACTTTGGGCGTGGGTCGCCCGCCACGGCTGGTGTCGTCCGGCATGACCACGCCAGATCCCGTATTGCTGCAGCGCGAGCTGCGCCGCTTCGCGGACCAGGGCCTTGGCGCCTGCGCAATCGAGGCGTCGTCGATCGGCCTGGCCGAGCGCCGGCTCGACGGCACCCGGATTCGCGTCGCGCTGTTCACGAACCTGACCCAGGACCACCTGGACTACCACGGCACGATGGAGGGTTACTGGCTGGCCAAGGCCGAGCTGTTTCGCTGGCCCGGGCTGCAGGCCGCCGTCGTCAACGTCGACGACCCGCACGGCGCCGAGCTTGCCGGGGCGCTGCGCGGCGGGCCGCTCGATGTCTGGACCGTGTCCTGCGAGGGCCGCAGCGCGCGGCTGGGCGCGTCCGGCATCGAGTACGTGGCTGGGGACGGCAGCTCCGGCCTGCGCTTCGTGGTCAGCGAAGGCGGCGAGCGGCATGCGCTTGAGACGCAGCTGATCGGGCACTACAACGTGACGAACCTGCTGTGCGTGATCGGCGGCCTGCGCGCGATGGGCGTGGCGCTGCACGATGCGGTCCGCGCCTGCCGCGACCTGCTGCCGGTACCCGGGCGCATGGAATGCGTGACCGCGCCGGGCCGGCCGCTGGTCGCGATCGATTACGCGCACACGCCCGACGCGCTGGACAAGGCGCTGGCGGCATTGCGGCCGCTGGCCGCGGCGCGCGGCGGACGGCTGTGGTGCGTGTTCGGCTGCGGCGGCGACCGCGATCGCGCCAAGCGGCCGCGCATGGGCGCGATCGCCGCGGCGAACGCCGATCGCGTGACCGTGACCAGCGACAACCCGCGCAGCGAAGACCCGGGCGCGATCATCGAACAGATCGTGCAGGGCATCGCGGATCGGTCGGCGGTTTCGGCGCTTGCCGTGCAGCCCGATCGCGCGCGCGCGATCGCTGAGACTCTCGCGCAGGCCGCGGCTGCCGACGTGGTGCTGCTGGCCGGCAAGGGGCATGAGGATTACCAGGAAATCGCCGGCGAGCGCCGGCCGTTCTCCGACAAGGCCGAGGCGCAGCGCTCGCTCGCGGCCGCAAGGGGAACGGTGTGACCGGCGCCGCACAGTCCCGCGCCAA
>JAFECV010000327.1 GCA_018241985.1 Pseudomonadota bacterium
TCACCGTGCTGATCCGGCCGGACCGGCGCGCGCCGACCGCGGTGCAGATGCTGTGGGTGCGCGTCGGCTCGATGGACGAGGACAGCGGCACCACCGGCGTCGCGCATGCGCTCGAGCACATGATGTTCAAGGGCACGGCCGACCTCGGCCCCGGCGAGTTCTCGCGCCGCGTCGCCGCGATGGGCGGGCGCGAGAACGCGTTCACGATGACCGACGCCACCGGCTACTACCAGCAGGTGCCGGCCGCGCGGCTCGCCGACGTGATGCGGCTCGAGGCCGACCGCTTCGCGCACAACCAGTGGCCCGACTCCGAGTTCAGGAAGGAGATCGAGGTCGTGAAGGAAGAGCGGCGCATGCGCACCGACGAGTCGCCGCGCGCGCAGCTGTGGGAGGCGCTGAACGCGGCCGCGTTCGAGGCGTCCGGCTACCACCACCCGGTGGTCGGCTGGATGAGCGACCTCGACGCCATGACGCCCGACGACGTGCGCGCGTTCTACCATCGCTGGTACCTGCCGGCGAACGCGGTGCTGGTGGTCGCCGGCGACGTCAATGTGGCCGAGGTCAGGCGCCTGGCCGAGAAATACTACGGGCCGATTCGCGCGCGGCCGGTGCCGGTGAGGAAACCCCGGCACGAGCCGCCGCAGAAGGGCCTGCGCCGCATCGAGTGGAAGGCGCCGGCGTCGCAGGCCTATGTCGCGCTCGCGTTCAAGGTGCCGAAACTCGAATCGCTCGATGCGAGCGACGACGCGTTCGCGCTGACCGTGCTCGCCGCGGTGCTCGACGGCTACAGCGGCGCGCGGCTCGATCGCGCGCTGACGCAAGGGCCGGACCGGGTCGCCGACGCGGCCGATGCGTCGAACGGCTTCGTCGGCCGCGGTCCGCAGCTGTTCGTGCTCGACGGCGTGCCGGCTGCCGGCAAGACCGTGCAGCAGGTCGAGCAGGCGCTGCGCGCGCAGGTCGCGAAGATCGCGAAGGACGGCGTCGATGGCGCCGAGCTCGAGCGCGTCAAGACGCAGTGGGTCGCGGGCCGGATCTACCAGCGCGACTCGCTGATGTCACAGGCGCGCGAACTCGGCAGCGACTGGATCGAGGGGTTGTCGCCCGACGCCGAGGACAGGATCATCGCGCGGCTGCGCGCCGTCACCGCGGACCAGGTGAAGGCGGTCGCGGCGAAGTACTTCGGCGACGACCAGCTCACCGTCGGCGTGCTGGTGCCGCAGCCGGTCGATGCGTCGAAACCGCGCAAAGCGCCGCCGGCGGATCTGCGCGATGCGGGGCCGCTGTCATGAATACTATAAAAAATATAGCTAACAGTGGGCTATTGGCGCTCGCCGCAGCACTTTTTCTTGCTCAAAACGCGTTCGCGACGCCGGCCATCGCGCATTGGACGCAGGCGAGCGGCGCGCAGGTCTATCTGGTGCAGAGCCCGGGCATTCCGATGCTCGACGTGGAGATCGACTTCGACGCCGGCAGCCGGCGCGACCCACGGGACAAGGTGGGCCTTGCCGCGGTCACCGCCGACATGGTGTCGGCCGGCGTGCGCGCGCAAGGCGACGAACCGGCGCTCGACGAGAACGCGCTCTCCGAAGCCTGGGCCGACCTCGGCGCGTCGTTCGGCGCCGCCGCCGGGCGCGACCGGATGAGCTTTGCGCTGCGCACGCTGACCTTCCCCGATCTGCTGCCGAAAGCGGTGCAGCTCGCCGCGCGCGAACTCGGCGCGCCGTCGTTCCCCGACGCGATCTGGCAGCGCAACCGCCAGCGCCTGGACGCCGCGCTGAAGGAGGCCGACACCCGGCCCGGCACGATCGCCGGGCGCGCGTTCGACGCCGCGGTCTTCGGCGATCACCCTTATGGCTACGACATGACCGCGGCCACGCTCTCGACCATCACCGTCGCCGACATGCGCTCGCTGTACGCGAGCGAGATCCAGCCCTGCCGCGCGAAGGTGAGCCTGGTCGGCGCGGTCACGCGCGAGCAGGCCGATGCGCTGGTGCAGACGCTGCTGGCCAAGTTGCCGGCGGGCGAGGGCTGCGCGCCGCTGCCGGCGATTGCCGAGGTGCAGCCGCTGACCAAGGCGCGCGACATCCGCATTCCGTTCGATGCGGCGCAGGCCCACGTGCTGATCGGCCAGCCCGGCTACAAGCGCGCCGACCCCGATTACTTCGCGCTGCGGGTCGGCGACTACATCCTCGGCGGCGGCGGTTTCGCGTCGCGCCTGTCGGAAGAGGTGCGGCAAAAGCGCGCATTGAGCTACAGCGTCTACAGCGCGTTCTCGCCGGGGCTGGGCGCCGGTGCGTTCACGATCGGGCTGCAGACCCGTCCGGATCAGGCCGACGAGGCGCTGCGCGTCGCGCGCGACGTGCTCGCGCGCTTCGTCGCCGACGGCCCGACCGACGCCGAACTGCGGGCCGCGAAAGACAACCTCGTCGGCGGCTTTCCGCTGCTGCTCGACAGCAACCGCAAGCTCCTGGACAACGTCGCGAACATCGCGTGGTACGGCCTGCCGCTCGACTACCTGGACACCTGGACGCAGCAAGTGCAAAGCGTCAGCGCGGCCGAAGTGCGCGCCGCGTTCCAGCGCAAGCTCCAGCCGGACCGCATGGTGACGGTGGTGGTCGGCGCCAAACCGTAAAATCTACGGCTTGCCGGAGGCACCATGATCGAAGTCAGCTGGGTTCTGTTCATCGTCGCGTCGCTCGCGCTGATCATGACGCCGGGCCAGGACATGGTGCTGGTCATGTCGCGCTCGGTCGCGCAGGGGCCGGCCGCCGGCGTCGCCACCGCGGCCGGCGTGAGCGTCGGGTTGATCGGCCACACGCTGCTCGCGACGCTCGGCCTGGGCGCCGTACTGCGCGCGTCGGAACTGCTGTTCTTCGGGCTCAAGCTCGTCGGCGCCGTCTATCTCGTCTACATCGGCATCCAGCTGTTGCGCACGCGGCCGGCCGAGCTCGCGATGTCCGGCGGCGCGCCGAAGTCACTGCGCAGGCTGTTCGCCGATGGCGCGTTCTCGAACATCTCGAATCCGAAGATCGCGGTGTTCTACCTGGCCTTTCTGCCGCAGTTCGTTCGCGGCGGAGCCGAACACCCGACTCTTTCGATCTTCGTGCTCGGCCTGAGCTTCGCGGCGCTGACGTTCCTCGTGAAGGCGCCGGTCGGTTACGGGGCCGGGCGGCTGTCGGGCTGGCTGCGCACACGCTCCAACGTGCTGGCCTGGCTGTACCGGACCAGCGGCGCGGTGCTGGTCGCTTTAGGCGTCAAGTTGGCGCTTGAGCGCCGGGTGTGAAGGGCGAACGGCGCGGCGGGCGCCCGCCGGCCGATCATCGCGGGGCGCCACACCAGGTCCGCATCATCGGCGGGCAATGGAAGCGCACGCCGCTGCCGGTCGCCTTCAGCCCGGGGCTGCGCCCGACTC
>JAFECV010000328.1 GCA_018241985.1 Pseudomonadota bacterium
ATCGCGAACTACCCCGGCGTGCCCGAGACCAACGGCCCGGCCTACGCCGCCGCGCTCGAGCAGCATGTGCGCAATTACGAAGTGGACCTGATGAACGCGCAGCGCGTGGCCGAGTTGGTCCCGGCCGAGCAGCCGGGCGGCCTGATCACCGTCAGGCTCGACAACGGCGGCGCGCTCAGGAGCCGCAGCGTGATCCTCGCCACCGGCGCGCGCTGGCGCGACGTGAACGTGCCGGGCGAGCAGGAATACAAGACGAAAGGCGTGGCCTACTGCCCGCACTGCGACGGGCCGCTGTTCAAGGGCAAGCACGTCGCGGTGATCGGCGGCGGCAACTCGGGCGTCGAGGCCGCGATCGACCTGGCCGGCGTCGTCCGGCACGTCACCGTGCTCGAGTTCATGCCCGAGATGAAGGCCGACGCGGTGCTGGTCGCGAAACTGAAAAGCCTGCCGAACGTGACGATCCACACGAATGCGCAGACCACCGAGATCACCGGCGCGGCCGGCCGCGTCAACGGCCTGAAGTTCAGGCACCGCTCCGATGGCACGGACGCCCGCGTGGACCTCGAAGGCGTGTTCGTGCAGATCGGCCTGGTGCCGAACACAGAGTGGCTGGGCGACGCAGTGCAGCGAAGCCGGTTCGGCGAAATCGAGGTCGATGCGCGCTGCGCGACCAGCCTGCCCGGCGTGTTCGCCGCCGGCGACTGCACCACGGTGCCGTACAAGCAGATCGTGGTGGCCGCCGGCGCCGGCTCCACCGCGGCGCTCTCGGCCTTCGACTACCTGATCCGCACCCCGGCACCGCAGGCCGAGGCCGAGACCGAAGCGCAGGCGGCGGAAGCCGCGGCCTGACGGCAGCCGAGGCCGGCGAGCGGGTTCCCTGCGGATTCGCTCAGATCTGCGCAGCCTTCTTCCAGGCAGCGGCGGCGTCCGTCGCATCGCCGCGCTGCTCGGCCAGTTCCGCCAACGCGCGCCAGGCGTTGCGGACCAGCGCCGGCTCGTGCAGCCGGCCCACCGCCTGACCGAGCAGTTGCTGCGCCTTGCCCCAGAGCTCGCGCCGCATGCAGGCCATGCCGGCCAGGTATTGCAGCCGGGCGTCGCGCGGATTGCGCAGCTGCGCCGCTTCGATGCGCGCCAGCCAGGGCGCGTCCAGCGTGTCGAGGCCCAGCTCCAGCGTCTGCACCAGCCGCACGCGCAGATGCTCGTCCAGCCCGCCCCGCGGATCGACCGCGGGCGTGACCATGCGCTCCCAGGCCGGCAGCAGCCAGCCGCGCGCGAGATTCGAGTCCCCGTGCAACGCCGCCATGCGCTGCGCGGCAGCGATCGCGATCTCGGGCATCGCGCGCTCGCCCTCCTCCAGCGAGTGCCAGACGCGCAGCAACTGCGCGGTGTCGTGCGCACCGGCGATCAGGTCGGTCGCCAGGCCGCGCACCAGGCTCTGCGCGGCATCGCCGGAAAAGGCCCGGTGCTTGGCCAGCAGCCGCGCGGTCTCCAGCGCATCGAGCGTGCGCCGCGCGAGCCGCGCCGCCTTGAGCTTGACGCGCAGCGCCAGCGTGCGCCGCGCCGCGCCCTGCGGCAGTTCGTCGAGCCAGGCCAGCGCGGCCTGCGCCTCGCGGTCGTCCAGCGCCCAGCGCGCCGCGCGCAGCTGGATGCCCTCGCGCGACTCCAGGCCCAGCCCGGCCTGACGCTGACCCGGGTCGTTCAACGCGGCCTTCAGGTGTTCGTCGCGCGCGGGCCGGTCCTGCAGCGCCTGAGCGCCTTCGGCCGCGAGCAGGTGCGACAGCATGCGCAGCTGCGGCGCGTTCGCCAGCCGCACGCCGCTGTCCGACAGCATCCGCTCCTGCAGCATCGCGGCCTCGGCCGAGCGGCGCGCGCGCAGGAAGCGCCCCGCCAGCAGGTACGACAGCCCGTCGAGCAGCGCCGCGTGCATCGCCCGCTCCTTCTGCTGCATGCGCCAGCGCCGCGCCTGCCGCGGCAGGTCCAGCAGGCCGGCGATCGCGCGCAGCGCCGCATGGATCAGCACGAAGCCGAGCAGCAGCAGCAACAGCACGAGGTTGAGCGACAGGTCGACGCGGTACGGCGGCCAGAACAGCGTCACCGTGCCCTGGTTGTTGCCGGCGAACAGCGCGACCGCGACCGCAACCGCGAACAGGGCCAGCAGCCAGAACGCGCCGCGCATGTCAGTCCTCGACGATGCGACACGCAGTGCGCGCAGCCTGGGGGCAGTTCATTTACTTTCCTGCCGCCGCGGAGAGCGCGGCCAGCGTTTCGTCGGCGCGGGGCAGTTGCGCGCTCTTCGTCTGCGCCTGCACCTGCTGCAGCAACGCGGCCATCGCCTGCGTCTTGCGCGACGCCGGATCGAAATACCGGGACAGCGCCGCGCTGGCCGCCGCCAGGTCCGCGCGCGCCGACGGCATCTGGCGCGCGAGCAGCCCGAGCCTGGCGTTCAGCAGCTTGAGCTTGAGGTTCTCGCGCAGGAAGAACGACTGCCCGGGCGACAGCAGCATCGCCTCGGGCTGCTCGATGCGGCTCACGCGCAGCAGGTTGCGCGCCTCCGCCTGCACCGCCGCGAGCCCATGCTGCCACCAGCTCGGCGCGGGCGCCGCCGGCTGCACGGCGCCGCGGCGCACATCGCCCGCGCGCATCACCTCGTTGGCGAGCGGCAGATCGTCGACCCGGCTCACCAGGTCGTCGAGCTTGTCGAGCAGGCCGGGGGTGTCGATCACGCGCGACGAGTTCACGCGGTCGATGTCGTGCTCGATCGCACGCTGCACCGGCGCGAGCCGCGGCTGCGACGCGCGGATCACCCGCTGGTCCGCGGATTTGAGCGCCGCCTGCAACGGCGCGGCGCTGCCGGTCAGTTCGCTCTGCTGCTGCGCGAGCCGGATCGACGCGTCGAGGTCCGCGACCAGGCTGTCGTCCCGCGCGCGCGACAGGCTCTGGATCAGGTCGTCGAGCTGGCTGCGCTGCGCCGCGACCTCGGCGAGCCGCTGGTCCGACAGCGCCTGGCGCGCCGCCGTCTCGCGCGACAGATCGAGCGCCTGCTTGGCCATGCTGTGCGCCTCCAGCGCCTGCGCGCCGCTGTCGGCGCTCTGGCGCGCGAGATGGCCCTGGATCGCCGACAGCCGCTGCCACAGCAACGCGCCGAGCAGCAGCGCGATCAGCGCCAGCGCCGCCACCCCGATCAGTGCGGTCCACGACGCACCCGCCGGCCGGCTGGTGGTGGCGGCGGGAGGCGTAGCGGGTGGGATTGGCGCGGCCGGTTCGGGTGCGGGATCGGCGGCGGTCGCTGTCGCAGCCGTCGCCGTTGCAGCGATGGGCGGCGCTTGCGGGTCGGCGGTGGGCTCGGGCGCGCTCATTGGTAGACGTTGGTTCCTAAATTGAATAAATCCAGGAGCGAA
>JAFECV010000329.1 GCA_018241985.1 Pseudomonadota bacterium
ACCCACGGAGACCGACCCATGACCGATCGCCCCTGGCTCGCCGCCTATCCCGCCGGGGTTCCGGCCGACATCGACGTGGGCCGCTATGCGTCGCTGGTCGAGCTGATCGACGCCGCGTTCCGCAACCACGCGAACCGGCTCGCGTACAGCTTCATGGGGCGGGCGATCAGCTACGCCGAGACCGACAGCCTGTCGGCCGCGTTCGCCGCGTACCTGCAGGGCCTGGGCCTGCGCCAGGGCGACCGGGTCGCGATCATGATGCCGAACGTGCCGCAGTACCCGGTGGCGGTGGCCGCGATCCTGCGCGCCGGCTATGTCGTGGTGAACGTGAACCCGCTGTACACGCCGCGCGAACTCGAGCATCAGCTGAGCGACAGCGGCGCGGCGGCGATCGTGCTGCTGGAGAACTTCGCGGCGACGCTGCAGCAGTGCGTCGCGCAAACGCCGGTGAAGCACATCGTGCTGTGCGCGATGGGCGACCAGCTCGGCCTGGTCAAGGGCGCGCTGGTCAACTACGTGGTGCGCCACCGCCGCAAGATGGTGCCACCGTTCGACCTGCCCGGCGCGGTGCGCTTCGGCGAGGCGATCGCCACCGGCCGGCGCGCGCCGTTCAAGAAGCCGAAGATCGCGGCCGACGACGTCGCGATCTTGCAGTACACCGGCGGCACCACCGGCGTCGCCAAGGGCGCGATGCTGCTGCACCGCAACCTCGTCGCGAACATCCTGCAGTCCGAAGCCTGGTACCAGCCGGCGCTGAAAAAAGTGCCGGCCGGCGAGCAGATCGTCACCGCCTGCGCGCTGCCGCTCTACCACATCTTCGGCTTCAACATCAACATGATGCTGTCGCTGCACATGGGCGGCGCGAACGTGCTGATTCCGAACGCGCGGGACCTCACGGCGACGCTCGCCGAACTGGCGAAGCACCGAATTCACAGCCTGCCGGCGGTCAACACGCTGTTCAACGGCCTGCTGCACCACCCGGACTTCGCCAAGGTCGACTGGCGCCATCTGGTGATCGCGGTCGGCGGCGGCATGGCGGTGCAGAGCGCGGTCGCCCGCCAGTGGCTGGAGAAGACCGGCTGCCCGATCGTCGAGGGCTACGGGCTGTCGGAGACCAGCCCGTCGGTCACCTGCAACCCGACCGACAGCAGCGCGTACAGCGGCAACATCGGGCTGCCGATGCCGAGCACCGAGCTGAAGCTGATCGACGACGACGGCAACGAGGTGGCGCCGGGCCAGCCGGGCGAGATCGCGATCCGCGGCCCGCAGGTGATGGCCGGCTACTGGCAGCGGCCCGACGAGACCGCGAAGGCGATGACCGCGGACGGATTCTTCCGCTCCGGCGACATCGGCGTGATGGACGAGCGCGGGTACTTCCGCATCGTCGACCGCAAGAAGGACATGATCCTGGTCAGCGGCTTCAACGTCTACCCGAACGAGATCGAGGACGTGGTCGGCCAGATGCCCGGCGTGCTCGAATGCGGCGCGGTCGGCGTGCCGGACGAGAAGACCGGCGAGGCGGTGAAGCTCGTGATCGTGCGCAAGGACCCGGCGCTGACCGAAGAGCAGGTGCGCGAGTACTGCCGCGAGAACCTGACCGGCTACAAGCGGCCGAAGCTGATCGAGTTCCGCACCGATCTGCCGAAGACGCCGGTCGGCAAGATCCTGCGCCGCGAGCTGCGCGACAAGTAGCGGCTCGCGCCCTCGGCCGCCGTGGCACGCACCGCGATCCTCAGCGCGCTGGCGCAGGAGCAGCAGGGGCTGCTCCATGACCTGCGCCATGCGCGCCGCGTGCAGCACGCCGGGCGCGAATTCTGGCTCGGCGAACTCGCAGGGCAACCCGTGGTGCTGGCGCTGTCGCGCGTCGGCAAGGTCGCGGCCGCGACCACCGCCACCGCGCTGATCGAGCGCTTCGCCGCGCAGCGCCTGTTGTTCGTCGGCGTTGCCGGCGCGCTGGCGCCGCGGCTCGCGGTCGGCGACGTGGTGGTGGCTGATGGCTTCGTGCAGCACGACCTCGACGCGTCGCCGCTGTTCCCGCGCTACGAGCTGCCGCTGTACGGGCGCTCGCGCATCGCCTGCGATGCGCCGCTGTCGGAGCTGCTGCACCGCGCGGCGCAGGCCGCGCTGGCGGGCTTGGGCAGCGAGGGCGCCGCGCCGGCGCTGCATCGCGGCCTGGTCGCCAGCGGCGACCGCTTCGTCTCGGGCTTTGCTGAGGCCGGCGCACTGCGCCACGCGCTGCTGGACGCCGGCCACGATGCGCTGGCGGTCGAGATGGAAGGCGCGGCGGTGGCGCAGGTCTGCCTCGACTACGGTCGTCCGTTCGTCGCGGTGCGCACGATCTCGGATCGCGCCGACGATCAGGCCCATGTCGACTTCACCGAATTCATCGAGCAGGTCGCGCGCCGGCACGCGCACGACATCGTCCGTGCCTGGTTGTCGCAACTGCCGTAGCTATTCATTTAGTAGCGCACTGTGAAGGCGTTGTCTTCGCTTGCGGCCGATTTTGCTGAAAATTCCGGCCCGTGACGCACGAAACGCAAAGAAGCAGAAGGCCGCGGAGCAGGCCGTTCGCGGGCACCCGCGGGTCCGGCTCCGCCGGCCCGCTGGGTGCGCCCCCTTGAAGGGGGTTGGCGAAGCGACACGCAGTGCGCGCAGCCTGGGGGTGTTTACTTCAGGTGCCGGCGAAGAACGCCAGCAGCTCGGTCTTGCGCGCGTAGGCGTCCTGCTCGCCCAGCGTCATCAGCGCCTGCACGAAGCCGGGTTCGAACAGCAGGTAGCTCGCCAGCGCGGCGCCGCCGCCGCGGGTCGCGCCCAGGCCGGCGAGCGCGCGGCGCGCGCTCGCCGGCAGCTCGTGCACGTGGGCCTGGGCCAGCGCGTCGAGCGACTGGCTCGGCTGGATCGACAGCACGTCCACCGCGCGGTACGACAGGCCGATCGCCAATTCGCGCGGCAGCTGCTTCATCGTCTGCGTGACGCGCTGCGCCTGCTCCACGTCGGCCTGCAGCGTGTCGTGGAACACGCTGGCGAGCGCATGGCCGGCGATGCTGCCCAGCGTCGGCCCGTTGCCGCCCGACGTCGCCGCCCCGGCCAGCGCCGAGCGCTGCGGCTGCCCGACGCCGACCACCAGCACCTTTTTCGCGCCCAGGTGCATCGCCGGCGACAGCGGGGAGATCTGCCGCATCGAGCCGTCGCCGAAATACTCGCGCCGGCCGTCGACCCACAGCGGCGTCGCGGGAAACAGGAACGGGATCGCGCTCGACGCGATCAGGTGCTCAATCGTGATCGGCTGGAATTCGGCGCGCCGCCCGGGGCGGATCCAGCCTTTCGCCGCCGTGTCCTGCGCGGTATGGCAGAAGGTCCAGTGCACGCCGCTCGAATAGCTCGACGCGGTCACCG
>JAFECV010000032.1 GCA_018241985.1 Pseudomonadota bacterium
CGATCGCGGTCAGCATCGTCAGCGTCGCGCCGACCACCAGCGAGAATACGCCGAGGTCGAAGAACAGCGCGCTGGGCAGATGCAGTTCGCCGAGCACCGGAAGATGCAGGTGCGCGGTGTGCGTGGTCAGGAACGGATAGCCGAGCGCGACCGATCCCAGGCCGGTGGCGAACGCGAGCAACAGGCCGGCGGCGATCCAGCGGCGCGGAACCAGCACCAGATGTGCCTCGACCCACTCCGTGCCCGAGACGATGTACTGCAGGATCAGCGCGATCGACAGCACGAGGCCTGCGACGAAGCCGCCGCCCGGCGCGTCGTGGCCGCGCAGGAACAGATAGGCCGAGGCCAGCGCGCCGAACGGCAGCAGCAGCCGCACAAGCACCGCCGGCACCATCAGGTAGCCGACCGCGGTGTCGCGCACATGGCGCGGGTTCACCAGGTCGGTCTGCAGGTCGGCGGGCAGCGCGCGCTGCTGCTCGGGCAGTTCCATCGCCTCGCGCGCCGGACGGAAGCGACGCAGCAGCGCATACACCGTGATCGCGACGATGCCGAGCACCGCGATCTCGCCGAAGGTGTCGAAGCCGCGGAAGTCGACCAGCATCACGTTCACGACGTTGCGGCCGCCGCCCAGGGACAGGGCATTCTCGAGAAAGAACGTCGACGTGCTCTCGGGGAACGGCCGGCTCATCATCGCGAGCGACAGCCCTGCCATGCCGGCGCCGGCCAGCAGTGCCAGCAGCAGATCGCGCAGCCTGCGTCGCCGCGTGCCGCGCGGGCGCCGCTCGGCCGCGGGACGCAGCCGCTCGTCGCGCCGCGGCAGCCAGCGCAGCCCGAGCAGGATCAGCATCGTGGTCACGACCTCGACCGCGATCTGCGTGAGCGCGAGATCCGGCGCGGAAAGCCAGGCGAAGCTGATCGAGGTCGCGAGTCCCGCGCCACCGAGCAGCGCGAGCGCCGCGAGGCGGTGGTACTTCGCCTGCCACGCGACGCCGATCGCGCAGGCGCCGCCCAGCAGCCACAGCAGCGCGAACGCGGGCGGCAGCGCCAGCACACCGCGCTGGAGCGTCCGCGGCGCGTGCAGCCCGAGCAACGGCAAGGCGCCCGCTGCCAGCGCCGCGCAGACCAGCCACAGCATCTGCCACTGCAGCCGCTCGGTGGTCAGCAGGCGCCGTCCGGAGCGTCCGAGTGCCGTGACCCCGGTCAGCAGCCGCTCGAACAGCCGGCGGCCGTCCAGCGGCCAGCGCGGCGCGTCGCTGGCGGCGATGGCCTTGGTTCGCAGCCGCAGGTAGATCAGTGCACCGCCTGCCAGCGCGGCCACGCTCATCGCGAGCGGCAAGTTCCAGCCGTGCCAGACGGCAAGGCTGTAGGCCGGCAACGGCTCGCCGAGCACCGAGCGCGCGGCCACTGCCAGCGGCACGGCGACGGTGAAGGCCGGCGCCATGCCGACCAGCAGGCAGGCCAGCACCAGCAGTTCCACCGGCAGCCGCATCCAACGCGGCGGCTCGTGCGGTGCGCGCGGCAGATCGGTGGCCGGCGCGCCGCAGAACGCGCCCGCCGCGAAGCGCAGCGAATAGGCGACGCTGAACATGCCGGCCAGCGTCGCGGCACCGGCCAAGCCCCAGCGCACGAAGGGATCGGCGTCGAGCAGCACGGTCTCGGCAAAGAACATCTCTTTCGACAGAAAGCCGTTCAGCAGCGGTACGCCGGCCATCGCCGCGCTCGCGACCATCGCCAGCGTCGCGGTGATCGGCATCATGTGCCGCAGGCCCGACAGGCGGCGCATGTCGCGCGTGCCGCTTTCGTGATCGACAATGCCGGCCGCCATGAACAGCGACGCCTTGAAGGTCGCGTGATTCATCACGTGGAACAGCGCCGCGACCAGCGCGAGCCGGCTGTTCAGGCCGAGCAGCAGCGTGATCAGACCCAGGTGCGAGATCGTGGAGTACGCGAGCAGTCCTTTGAGGTCGTTCTGGAACATCGCGACGAAGCCGCCGAGCACCAGCGTCGCCAGCCCCGCGCCGCCGACGATCCAGAACCACGGCCCGGTGCCGGCCAGCACCGGCCACAGCCGCGCGAGCAGGAACACGCCGGCCTTCACCAGCGTCGCCGAATGCAGGTAGGCCGACACCGGCGTCGGCGCGGCCATCGCCTGCGGCAGCCAGAACTGGAAAGGGAACTGCGCGCTCTTGGTCAGTGCCCCGAGCAACACCAGTACCAGCACCAGCGGGTACAGCGGATCGGCGCGCACGCGCGGCGCAGCCGCCAGCACCTGATCGAGGTCGTAGCTGCCGGCGAGATGACCGAGCAGCAGCAGCCCGGCGAACAGGCACAGCCCGCCGGTGCCGGTCACCGTCAGCGCGATGCGCGCGCTGCGGCGCGCATCGCGCCGGTGGTGCCAGTAGCCGATCAGCAGGAACGAGAACAGGCTGGTCAACTCCCAGAAGAACGCGGTCTGGATCAGGTTGCCCGACAGCACGATGCCGGCCATCGAGCCCATGAACGCGAGCAGCAGCGCGAAGAAGCGCGGCACCGGGTCGGTGGGCGACATGTAGTAGCGTGCGTACAGCACCACCAGCGCGCCGATGCCGAACACCAGCATGCAGAACAGCCACGCGAGCCCGTCGACGCGGATCGTCAGGTTCAGGCCGAGCGCGGGCAGCCAGGCGATGCTCTGGCGCAGCACCGTGCCCTGCGCGATGCCCGGGAAATACAGCGCCGCCTGCACCGCGCAGACGAGCGCGATCACGCTGGCCAGCGTCGATTCGGCGTTGCGCGAGTTCGGCGGCAGCAGCGCGGCCAGCACGCTGCCGAGGAACGGCAGGACAATGAGGAACAGCGGCGCCATCTGCGGGTCATTCTACGGGGCCGGTTCGCGGCGTCCGGGGTTGGGCCGCGGCGCGCTGCGGTGCCCATTTTTTGAATGAAATAGGCCTGCAGAGCCCGTGTATTCTTCACTATTAGCTCTACTTTCAGGAGCAAACCGATGGCCGATCCGTTCCACGACCACGACCACTACCGGCTGCTGGCCCGCTACAACCGCCGCTTCAACGCGTGCCTGTACGACGCCTGCGAGAAACTCAGTGACGGGGAGCGCAAGCGCGACCGCGGCGCATTCTTCGGCTCGATCCACGGCACGCTGAATCACCTGATCTGGGGCGACAAGGTGTGGCTGGCGCGCTTCGCGGCGCAGCGCGCCGAGTTCGCGGCCGTGCTCACGCCCGAGCTGCTGGCGCTGCCGCCGGGTGCAGTGCATGCGACGATGCTGCACGAGGACTGGGCGCTGCTCCGCGCCGAGCGCGGGCGGCTCGACGCGGCGATCGAGGCGTGGGTCGACGACATGACGCCGGACTTCCCGCAGTCCCTCATGCGCTACGCCAACACCCGCGGCGTGCAGCGCGAGCACCCGGCCTGGATCGCGCTCTCGCATTTCTTCAACCACCAGACGCATCACCGCGGCCAGGTCACCACGCTGCTGATGCAGGCCGGCGTCGACCCCGGTGTGACCGACCTGATCGCGTTTGCTACCGCGCCGGCGTGACCGGATTGCCTCAAGCTGCGACGGGCCGCAGCGCGTCGCGCCGTATCAGTCTTCGGCAGCGTCCTTGCGCTGCGCCGCCGCCGGAGCGTCGGCATACGCCTCGCCGTTGATCGTCAGCCCCTCGCGCGAGAGCGCGGCAGCCTTCTTGCGGCCGATACCCTTGATGCGGACGATGAAGTCGTTCCAGTCACTGAACTGGCGCTGCCGGCGCTCGTCGAGGATGCGGGTCGACAGGCCGGGGCCGATGCCCTTGACGCCGTCGAGCGCGACCACGTCGGCCTTGTTCAGGTCCACCGTCGCGAAGGTGGCGGCGGCGAATAGCAGCAACGACAACAGCAGCAGGTTCTTGAGCATCGGTCGACTCCTCGAACAATTCGGTCGGCGGCGGCGCGTGGCCCGGTCAGAGTTCTTCCACCCGGCGTGCCGGGTAGCTGTCCCAGGCCTGGCAGCCCGGGCATTGCCAGAAATGCTGGTTCACCTCGAAGCCACAGGCGGCGCAGCGGTAGCGCAGCAGCGGCCTGGCCGCATGGTCGAGCGCACGCTGCACCGGCGCATGGTACTGCTCGTGCTCGAGCCGCTCGCCGGCGATCCATTTGGCGGCGGCGACCAGCGATGGTTCGTGCTCGAGGTGGCGCACGTACCATTCGCGCGCCGCGCCATCCGGTTGTGCGTTTTGCGTCGCCTCGGTGAGCGCGACGATCGCGTCCAGCAGGTCGAGCGAAGGCACACGTGTATAGGCGTCCTTCAAGATCTGCAGCGCCCGGCCGCCCTGGCCGCAGGCGACCGCCGCCTCGCGCAGCAGCTGGGCGGCCAGCGGCAGCGATTGCGGCGCCGCTTCGACCAGCGCATCGAGCGCCTGCAGCGCGGCCGCCGACTCGCCCGAGCGCAGCAGCAGCGCGGCCAGTTCGATGCGCGGCCGCGGCGCATGCGGCGCGGCCGCCGCCGCCTGCTCGAGCAGCCGGCGTGCGGCGGCTTCGTTGCCGGCGCCGGTCTGCGCCGCCGCCTGCTCGCACAGGTAATGCGCCTGCCGCGCGCGAAAGCTCCCCTGGCCGGCCTCGTCGAGCCGGGCCGCGATGCGCGCCGCCTGCGGCCAGTCGTGCGAGCGCTCGAAGATCGACAGCAGCGCGAGGTTCGCCTGCGACTCGAACGGCGTGCCTTCGAGCTTGCCGAATGCGTCCTCGGCGCGATCGAGCAGTCCGGCCTTCAGGAAATCGGTGGCCAGCGCGTACTGCGCGCGTTCGCGGTCGGCGCGGCTCAGGTCGCCGCGCGACAGCAGATGCTCGTGCACGCGCACCGCGCGTTCGTACTCGCCGCGGCGGCGGAATAGGTTGCCGAGCGCGAAGTGCAGTTCGGACGTGTCCGGGTCGCTCTGCACCGCCTCGATGAACGCGTCGATCGCGTGGTCCTGCTGTTCGTTCAGCAGGAAGGTCAGTCCGCGGAAGTAGGCCTTCGGCGCCTGCCGGTTTTCCATGCGCAGCTGGCGCAGGTCCAGCCGCGACGCGATCCAGCCCAGCACGAAGGCGACCGGCAGGCCGAGCAGAATCCAGCTCAGACTGAAATCAAGTTCCATCGCGTGCGGCGTCGGCGCCCGGTTCGTGGGCCGAGGCCGCCATGGCGCCGGCCTGCCGGGCGCGCCGCGCCGCGCTGCGGTGCTTCCACCAGCGCGGGACCATGCCGAGCACGCCGAGCAGCACGCCGAGCGCGAACGCGACCAGCACCACCAGCACCAGCGGCGCACGCCACTCGGCACCGAAGAAGAAGTGCACGGTGGCGTCCTGCTGGTTGTTCAGCGCGAACGCGAGCAACGAAAAAAAAATGGCTGCCTTCAGCAGCCACATGAGGTATTTCATGCACCGGCCCCGGTCACCGGCCGATTCTAGCGATGCGGCGCTTTCATGCCGTCTCGGCCTGGGCTTCGAGCTCGCGCGTGCGCCGGTCGACCGCCTCGCGCAGTGCCTTGCCGGGCTTGAAATGCGGCACGCGCTTCTCGGGGATCGTGACCGTTTCGCCGGAGCGCGGGTTGCGTCCGAGCCGCGGCGGGCGGCGGCTGATCGAAAAGCTGCCGAAGCCGCGGATTTCGATCCGGTGCCCGCGCACCAGTGCATCGCTCATCGCGTCGAGCATCGCCTTCACCGCGAATTCGGCGTCGCGGTGCTTGAGCTGCGCGAAACGGGCGGCCAGTTCTTCGACGAGATCGGAGCGGGTCATCGGTGGATTCGCGGGCCAGGCCAAGCCAAGCCGGGGCGGGAAGCCGCCCCGGCGTGCCGGCTCAGTTGTCGCTGTTGTTGTTGCTGTGGTCCAGCTTGGCGCGCAGCAGCGCACCGAGGCTGGTGGTGCCGGCGCTCTCGCGTACCGACTGCTGGCTCAGCTGCTGCATCGCTTCCTGCTGGTCGGCCGCGTCCTTCGCGCGGATCGACAGCTGGATGTTGCGCGTCTTGCGATCGACGTTGACGACCACCGCGGTGACCTCGTCGCCTTCCTTCAGCACGTTGCGGGCGTCTTCGACCCGGTCGCGGCTGATCTCGGACGCGCGCAGGTAGCCGATCACGTCCTGGCCCAGGTCGATCTCGGCGCCGCGCGGGTCGACCGTCTTCACGCGGCCGGTCACCGTGTGGCCCTTGTCGTTGACCGTGACGAAGGTCGTGAACGGGTCCGAGTCGAGCTGCTTGATGCCGAGCGAGATGCGCTCGCGGTCCACGTCGACCGCCAGCACGATGGCTTCGACGTCCTGGCCCTTCTTGTAGTTGCGCACCGCCGTTTCGCCGGGCTCGTTCCAGCTCAGGTCGGACAGGTGCACCAGGCCGTCGATGCCGGCGGCGAGACCGACGAAGATGCCGAAGTCGGTGATCGACTTGATCGGACCCTTCACGCGGTCGCCGCGCTTGGTGTTCTGCGCGAACTCCTGCCACGGATTGGCCTTGCACTGCTTCATGCCGAGGCTGATGCGGCGCTTGTCCTCGTCGATCTCGAGCACCATGACCTCGACCTCGTCACCCATCGAAACGATCTTGGCCGGCGCGACGTTCTTGTTCGTCCAGTCCATCTCGGAGACGTGGACCAGGCCTTCGATGCCCGGCTCGAGCTCGACGAACGCGCCGTAGTCGGCGATGTTCGTCACGCGGCCGAACATGCGCGTGCCCTGCGGATAGCGGCGCGAGACGCCGAGCCACGGGTCGTCGCCCATCTGCTTCAGGCCCAGCGATACACGGTTCTTCTCGGCGTCGAACTTGAGGATCTTGGCGGTGATTTCCTGGCCGGTCTGCACAACCTCGGTCGGGTGGCGCACGCGGCGCCAGGCCATGTCGGTGATGTGCAGCAGGCCGTCGATGCCGCCGAGGTCGACGAACGCGCCGTATTCGGTGATGTTCTTCACCACGCCGTTCACGATCGCGCCTTCCTTGAGCGTCTCGAGCAGCTTCGCGCGCTCCTCGCCCATGCTGGCCTCGACCACCGCGCGGCGCGACAGCACGACGTTGTTGCGCTTGCGGTCGAGCTTGATGACCTTGAATTCGAGCGTCTTGTTCTCGTACGGGGTCAGGTCCTTCACCGGACGCGTGTCGATCAGCGAACCCGGCAGGAACGCGCGGATGCCGTTCACCAGCACGGTCAGGCCGCCCTTGACCCGGCCGCTGGTCGTGCCATGCACGAACTCGCCGGACTCGAGCGCTTTCTCCAGCGCCATCCAGGACGCGAGGCGCTTGGCCTTGTCCCGCGACAGGATGGTGTCGCCGTAGCCGTTCTCGATCGCGTCGATCGCGACCGACACGAAGTCGCCGGGCTGCACTTCGATCTCGCCCTGATCGCTCTTGAATTCGTCGATCGGCACGTAGGCTTCGGACTTGAGCCCGGCGTTGACCACGACGAAGTTGTGCTCGACGCGGATCACCTCGGCGGTGACCACCTCGCCGGCGCGCATCTCGGAGCGCTGCAGCGATTCTTCGAACAGGGCGGCAAATGATTCAGACATTAAGAGTTTCCTTGGAAGGTGCAGGCGCGCTCGGGCGGGCGCGAAATCAGCGTTGTGGCTTGTCGAGAGCGCCTGCGGCGCTTGGTTTGCGGCTTCGTATGCAGCCGCGGGTTGGTTGCAAACCACACGGCCTGCGCCTAGAAAGGCGCGATGCGGGCCGTGCGGACCGGACAGCCGTTCAGGGGATCAGAGGTGTTGCCCCGAACGGCTGCTTGCGCTGCCACTCGTCCAGCACCCGCAGGACCGATTGCTCGATCGACATGTCGGAGTTGTCCAGAAGCAGCGCATCCTCGGCCGGTTTCAGGGGCGCGACGCTGCGCGACGAATCGCGTGTATCGCGCGCCTCCAAGTCGGCGCGAAGACTGTCAAGTATAGCTGGAATTCCCTTTGAAATCAATTGCTTATAGCGCCGCTCGGCGCGCCGGGCGGCGCTTGCGGTGAGGAAGATTTTCAGCGGCGCATCGGGGAAGACGACGGTTCCCATGTCGCGGCCGTCGGCAACCAGGCCCGGCAGCCGGCGAAACCCGTGCTGCAGCGCCAGCAGCGCCGTGCGCACCGCCGGCAGCGCCGAGACCTGGGACGCATTCATGCCGGCTTGCTCGGTGCGGATCGCGTCGCTGACGTCTTCGCCGTCCAGCCAGATCTGGGTGGCCGAGAAGCGGATCGGCAACTGCTGCGCCATCGCGGCGATCGCGACCTCGTGCGCCGCGTCGAGCGCGAAGCCGGCGCGGACCGCGGCCAGGCCGGTGAGACGGTACAGCGCGCCCGAGTCCAGATAGTGGTAGCCGAGCCGCTCGGCGAGCGCGGCCGCCAGCGTGCCCTTGCCGGACGCGCTCGGCCCGTCCACGCAGATCACCGGGATGCGCGCCGCGTAGGTGTGGGCGAGCGAGAACAGCGCCTCGAAGTAGTCCGGGAAGGTCTTCGCGACGCATTTCGGGTCTTCGATGCGCACCGGCAGCCCGGCCGGGTTGAACGCGGCGAGCGCGAAGCACATCGCGATCCGGTGGTCGTCGTAGGTGCGGATGCTGGCCGCGCGCCAGTCGGCCGGGGTCGCCGGCGGCGTGACGCGCAGGAAGTCCGCGCCTTCGTCCACCAGGGCGCCGAGCTTGCGCAGTTCGGCCGCCATCGCCGCGATGCGGTCGGTTTCCTTCACGCGCCAGCTCGCGATGTTGCGCAGCGTCGACGGGCCGTCGGCGTACAGCGCCAGCACCGCCAGCGTCATCGCGGCGTCGGGGATGTGGTTGCAGTCGATGTCGATCGCGTGCAGCGGCCAGGCCCCGCGCGACACCTCGAGCCAGTTCGCGCCGCTGACGATGGTGGCGCCCATCGCGCGCGCCGCGTCGACGAACCGGATGTCGCCCTGGATCGAATCCGCGCCGACGCCCTCGATTCTGACCTCTTTCTGGCCTGCAGCGCCCGTTGTCAGCGCACCGAGCGCTATGAAATAACTAGCAGACGAGGCGTCGGCCTCGACCGCGATGGTGCCGGGCGAGCGGTAGCGGCTGCCGGCCGGGATGGTGAACCGCTGCCAGCCCTGGCGCTGGACCGCGATGCCGAAGCGCGCCAGGAGATTCAGCGTGATCTCGATGTAGGGCTTGGAGATCAGTTCGCCGTCGACTTCGATCACGATGTCCTGCTTGGCCGCGACCAGCGGCAGCGCCATCAGCAGCGCGGTCAGGAACTGGCTTGACACGTCGCCGCGCACTCGAACCGGCTGGTCCAATTGAAGCCGAGGCGGCGCGATGCGCAGCGGCGGATAGCCGGGCCGGCCCAGGTAGTCGATGCGGCAGCCGAGCCCGCGCAGCGCGTCCACCAGGTCGCCGATCGGCCGCTCGTGCATGCGCGCCACGCCGCTCAGTTCGAACTCGCCGCCGAGCAGCGCCAGCGCCGCGGTCAGCGGACGCATCGCGGTGCCGGCGTTGCCCATGAACAGACGCGCGCGCCGTGTCTTGAGCTGCCCGCCCAGCCCGGCGATCCGCAGCCCGCCGGCGACGGACTCGACGCCGCAGCCCAGTTCCTCGAGCGCCGTCACCATGATGCGGGTGTCGTCCGAGTCCAGCGGATCGAGCACCGTGGTGCTGCCGGCGCACAGCGCCGCCAGCAGCAGCACCCGGTTCGAGATGCTCTTGGAGCCGGGCAGGGCGATCGACCCGCCGGCGGTGCGCAGCGCGGGAATGTCGAGGAACGCGGTGGTGTACATGGGCTCGGCCGGCGGCTGGCGCTGACAGGCCCTAATGGCCGGAACGGCCCGATCCCATGCGCCAGTGGGCCCGCTTTTCGCTGGCCCGCTCGATCAGGGCCTCGATCGCGTTCGCGTCGCCGCTGTCGATCGCGGCTTCGAGCGCCTGCAGGCTGCGCCGGAAGCGCTCCGACTGGGCCAGCAGCTCCTCGCGATTGGCGACCAGGATGTCGCGCCAGATCAGCGGGTCGCTGGCGGCGATCCGCGAGAAGTCGCGAAAGCCCGGTCCGGCCAACGACAGGAACTCGTCGCCGGCCGGCTGGCCCATGATCGCGTTCATCAGCGCGAACGCGATCAGGTGCGGCAGATGGCTGACCGCGGCAAACGCCGCGTCGTGCGCTTCCGGCGCCATCTTGGTCACCTCGCACCCGAGCGCGGTCCAGACCTCGGTCGCCTGCTGCAGCTGCGCGGTCAGCGTGCGTTCGATCGGCGTCAGGATCACCTGGCGGCCGCTGAACAGATGGGCGTCGGCATGCTCGACGCCGGCGACCTCGCGCCCGGCGATCGGATGCGCCGGAACGAACGAGCCGACCTGCTCGCGCAGCACGCGCCGCGCGGCATCGACCACGTCGCGCTTGGTCGACCCGACGTCCATCACCAGCGTCTTCGGCGTGATCAGATGCCGGATCGCCCGCAGCGTGGTTTCGGTCGCTGCCACCGGCACCGCGAGCAGCACGATGTCCGCGCCCGAGACCGCCTGCAGCGCCGACGGCGCCTCCTGGTCGATCACGCCGAGCTGGCGCGCCAGTTCCGTCGTCGACGGCGACTTGCTGTAGCCGACCACGCGGCGCACCAGTCCGGCGCGCTTGGCCGCGAGCGCAAACGATCCGCCCATCAGGCCGCAGCCGATCAGGCCGAGTTGCTCGTACACGGCGGGACGTTCTCCCGCACTCATTCGGCGGCCTCCGATGCCCTCGGCGCAGGTTCGATCACCGGATGGTCGGCCGCCTGATCGAATTCGCGGTGCCGATCCCCGCAAGCAGGGCCCCTCGTCATTGCGCTCAT
>JAFECV010000330.1 GCA_018241985.1 Pseudomonadota bacterium
GGGCCGCGTGCGATGCCTGGTTGCTACAATATTCGAAGCGCACTGCGAGCTTCAACCGTTCACTTGCTGCCGATTTGATGCTCAAAACCAACCCGAAGTTCGTGCTGCGCAATCACTTGGCCGAACTCGCGATCCGGCAAGCGAAACTCAAGGACTTCTCCGGAGTCGAAACCTTGCTGCGCCTGCTCGAATCCCCGTTCGACGAGCATCCCGGGTTCGAGTCCTACGCCGACTTTCCGCCGGACTGGGCCGGCGGCATTGAAATCAGCTGTTCATCATGAGTCACGAGATCGAGAAAACCGACGCCGAATGGCGCGCACTGCTCGCCGCCAAGGGGGCGGAGGCCGGCGCGTTCGAGGTCACCCGCCACGCCGCCACCGAGCGTCCCCACACCGGCAAGTACGACCAGCATTGGGCAAACGGCCAGTACAACTGCATCTGCTGCGGCGCGAAGCTGTTCGACTCCGGCACCAAGTTCGACGCCGGCTGCGGCTGGCCGAGCTTCTCGAAGGCGGCGCTGCCCGGCGCGGTCGAGGAGCGCGTGGACCGCTCGCACGGCATGGTCCGCGTGGAGACGCTGTGCGCGCGCTGCGGCGCGCACCTGGGCCATGTGTTCGAGGACGGCCCGGAGCCGACCGGGCTGCGCTACTGCATGAACTCGGCCTCACTGGATTTCAAGCCCGAATGAAGCTGCTGTTCGACGCCTTCCCGATCATCCTGTTCTTCGCCGCGTTCAAGTTCGCGGGGATCTTCGTCGCGACCGGGGTGGCGATCGCCGCCTCGCTGGCGCAGATCGGCTACCTGCGCCTGAAGGGCGCACGCATCGAACCGATGCAGTGGATCAGCCTGGGCGTGATCGTCGTGTTCGGCGGCGCGACGCTGATCTCGCACAACGACACCTTCATCCGCTGGAAGCCGACCGTGCTGTACTGGATCATGGGCGGCGCACTGCTGGCGGGGCAGTTGCTGTTCCGCCGCAACCTGCTCAAGGCGCTGATGGGCACGCAGATGGAGCTGCCCGACGCAGCCTGGCGCATGATGAACTGGAGTTGGATCGCCTTCTTCGCGGTGATGGGCGTGCTCAACCTCTGGGTCGCGTTCAACTTCGACCTGAACACCTGGGTCGACTTCAAGCTGTTCGGCGGCATCGGGCTGATGGTGGTGTTCGTCGTCGTGCAGGCGCTGTTCCTCGGGCGCTACCTCAAAACTGACGAGGCCGGGGATTCATGAAAACCGAGGGCTCTGATGGCCACTGACATTCCCCCGATCAGCGCCGAGGCGATGGCCGAGCGGCTGCGCCGGCAGCTCGAGCCCACCGCGCTCGAGGTGATCGACGAAAGCGCCGCGCACGCGGGCCATACCGGGGCGAACGCGGCCGGCTACGGCTCGCACTTTCGGGTGCGCATTGCCTCGCCGCTCTTTACCGGCCGGACGCGCGTGGCGCAGCATCGGCTTGTGTATGATGCGCTGCAAGAATTCATAGCGCAGGGCGCCCACGCGATCGCGATCGAAGTGCTCTGACCGTCCCCGCCGGCGCCGCCCGCCGCCACGAGCTGCCTCGGCACCCGCCCCGTCCCCTTCCGTCCCCTTTGCAACCCTCGAGGATATTCATGAAGAAGCAGTTTGTGTCCGCGTTCGCCGCGGTGCTCGCGACGGCCGCGCTGGCCCTGCCCGCCGCCGCGCAGAACGTGGCCATCGTCAACGGCAAGGCCGTGCCCGAATCGCGCGTCGACGCGTTCGCGCAGCAGCTCGAGGCTTCGGGCCGCACCGTGACGCCCGAGATCAAGGCGCAGATCAAGAACGAGGTGATCGCGCGCGAGGTGTTCGCGCAGGCGGCGCAGAAGCTCGGGCTGGACACGACGGCGAACTACAAGAATCAAGTTGAGCTGGCGCGCCAGACCATCCTGATCCACGACCTGTTCGACAACTACCAGAAGACGCACCCGGTCACCGACGCGCAGGCCAAGGCCGAGTACGACAAGGTCGTCGCCGCCAGCGGCGGCAAGGAATACCACGTGCACCACATCCTGGTCGCCAGCGAAGACCAGGCCAAGAGCCTGATCGCGCAACTGAACAAGGGCGCGAAGTTCGACGACCTGGCCAAGAAATACTCGAAGGACCCCGGTTCCGCCGCGAACGGCGGCGACCTGGACTGGGCCGCGCCGAGCGGCTACGTGAAGGAGTTCTCCGACGCGATGGTCAAGCTCAAGAAGGGCCAGATCACCGAAGCGCCGGTGAAGACCCAGTTCGGCTACCACATCATCCGCCTCGACGACGTGCGCGACGCCAAGCTCCCGAAGTTCGAGGACGTCAAGCCGCAGATCGTGCAGCAGCTCGAGCAGCAGCAGCTCACCGCCTATCAGCAGGAACTGCGCAGCAAGGCGAAGGTCGAGTAAGCCGGCGGCTGTTTCCGCACCGTCACGAAGACGCGGCCGAGAGCCGCGTTTTCTTTTGCGGCTCAGTGCGCGCGCAGCCAACCGTACCCCATCAGCAGACCCAGCAGCACGAGCTGGTGCAGCATGTACCAGGACAGGCTGTGGCGCCCAGCCCAGGCCAGCGGCGCGGTCCAGCGCGGCAGCGCAAGGGCCAGCCAGCGCGGGCGGCGGTGCAGCAGCCACTGGCCGGCGGCCAGCCCCCAGAGCATCAGGCCGAGCCAGGGAATGAGCGGCACGTAATCCTCGGTGATCGGCTTTTTCGTGATGAAGCCGAGCCAGTTCAGCCACGGCGCATTGAAACCAACGGCAAATGAGGCCAACGCCGGCATGGATAGCGCGCTGTTAGCTATGAACTTCATAGCAATCGCCAGCGCGCCGAGCGCCCACAGCGCGCCGGGATGGCGCCGGCCCCAGGGCGCGAGCAGCCGCACGACGATCAGCATCACCGCGATCCCGTGCAGCACGCCGAAGTAGATGAAGCTCTTCGGGAACATCAGCCACGAGCCGGCGGTCACCAGCAGCGCGCAGCCGGCGATCTGCGCCCAGCGCGTCCAGAACCGCGGCCAGGCTTGGCCCCGCCCGGTCGCGATCGCCTGGCCCGTGCCGGCGCACAGCAGGAACAGGCTGACGATCGCGGTGCGCTGCTCGGTCCAGACCGGGTCCGCGTAGAAGTTCTGGTGCCAGTAGCCGAGATAAGCGAGGTCGAAGCAGAAGTGGAAAGCCGTCATCCACAGGATCGCGCAGCCGCGCAGCGCATCGACCGCGGCGTGGCGGGCGCGCACCGGCGCGGCCGCCAGCGGCGGGGCCGGGCGAGTGGGCATCGCTTCCATGCGCGGACCATAACCGATCGCAGGGCGGATAATCGCCCGAACCCCCATTGACAAACAACCCGAGGAGATTCCCACGATGAACACCCATCTGTTGATCGGCAACGGCCCGCGCAAGGTCATCGCGCTGCA
>JAFECV010000331.1 GCA_018241985.1 Pseudomonadota bacterium
GGCCTGCTCGCGCAGGCGCTGGCAGTAGGCCAGCACCATTTCGCCAAGAGTTCCGTCCGGCGGCAGCTTGCCCTCATCGATCATGGCGCCGATGGCCTGCCTGCTGACGCCGACGATTTCTCCGACGATCCTCTGCACAGCTGGTGCATCATGGTCGATCAGTGCCATGCAACCCCCTTAGCAGCATCGCGAAACAGCCCGCGAACGCGGTTCGAATTACCCGCTTCTGTGCCCTCCAGGAAGGACCCCTGATTGATGCTCATACAGCATGATTCGTACAACATGATTTCTCCACGATCGAGGACCGTCTCTTCCCTATCGACATTTTTTTGCGGGGACATGGGGACAAATGCCAAAAACAGACCTAACCCATTGTCGCGATTGGATTTTTCTGTCCCCTCTGGACCGGGGACAAAGATCAAGTCGAACGGGGACACGGGGACAAATCACTCCGTAGAAGTCCGAGGAAGTGCTAGCCGTGATCCTGTACCTCAATCCGTTTCGAGTGACCCGGTTCGACTCTCTCGCATCGGTGCTCTGTATTGATGTATAAATAGCATCAATCATCGCGTGCTGCACGGTCGCGCGCCCGTGCGGACCGCGGGCCGGCTTGGCATGCCTCGATGCCACATCGATCTGCTGGCGCGTCGGTACCAGCAGCCGAAAGTCGGCCACGAAGCGCGTTCCGTGCGCGCCCTTGCGGGTCAGGTCGGGTGTCTTGCTGGAGGCGCCCATGAACGCGCCGAACACTGGTTTTTGCAGCGCGGAGGTGATGCCGCTCGCCGCCGCCACGCGCGGCCCGGCGACGCCCTTCGAAGGGCACGGCAAGGCCGATGCCTTGCACTGCATGAATCGATGGCCCATCTCCCGGCAACTCGTGTGGCCGCACTCTTGGGCATGGCTGCGGACCGCCGCAAAGCTTGCGCAGCAGTGTGCCGACCATGACCGTTCACGTGCGTGCACGTTGCCGAAGCTATGGTCGGCTTCTCGCTTCGGCTTATGGATGATCAGGTACCGGCCGAGCAGTAGAGGCCCCTGTAATCGACCGCCTTCGCCGCGAAGTCCAGGCGGCAGCGGAACGACACGCCGTCCCGGCTGAAGTCAGGCTGCGAATCGACCACTGGGCCGTCAGAGCCGTTCAGGTAGCAGTACTCGACGGTATCCACCTGCGAGCTGTCGCAGGCCAGGTACCAGCCCGTCGCGCTCACTGCATCGAGCAGAGGCTCCACGACCGGCGTGAGCGCGGTGCGGCCGGCGGTGCGGAACTCGTTCACGTCGGCCGGCCGCGTCGGCACGTAGTTGGGGCTGGTGAGCTGGTAGGCGGTCTGCTCGAGCGCGGCGGGCACGATCAGGTACGCCGGCGCGAGGTTCAGCTCCTCGTCGATCAAACCCTTCTGCACGCGCATCGCGGCGCGGCCGGCGGCCAGGCTCGACAGCTGCAGCGCCGAGCCGCCACCCGTCTGCAGGTTCTTGTGCGTGGTCGCATCGAACAACGCGACGCCGTCGGACAGATTCGCGTTCGCGGTGAGCTGCGCATAGGCCAGGCGGTTCTCCAGCCGGCGCGCGCTCGACGCGAACGACTGGATCAGGCGATCGAAGCCGCGGAGGTCGTCATTGACCATCGCCTGACGGGTGAGGCTCACGATGCGGCCGTAGGTCAGCAGGGCATAGGTCTCCCCGCTGTCGCGCATGTAGCCGTACTTGAACTCGCCGTGCTCGTTGGTCTGCAGCAGCTGCGGCGCCCCGGACATCTGCACGGTGTTGATGGCCTTGAAGTCCATCGCATCGGGCGCGCGCCGGGCCCAGATCGTGTACGTGCCGGGGTTCTCATCGTAGAGGCTGCGCAGCCGCTTGCTTGCGACATTGGCCAGCAAGGAGGGGAAGTCGGCCGCCCCCATCATGCCGCCAGCTCGGGACTGCAGCGCGTGGCCGGCGACCTCGAAGCGCGACATGCCGCGCGTATTTTCGCCGTGCATATCGAAGAACTCCCGCGCAATCTCGATCAGGCTCATGGATCGATACATGTTGCTGTCCTGCGTCGGCGGTACGCGGGGATCGATCCGCTGGTGAAGCGCATCGACGATGCCTTGCGAGCGCTTTTCGATCTGGAAAGAATGAAGTTGGGTGCTGAGCATGATTACGTCCTTGAATGAAGTGAGTGATGAAATTGCTGTGATCGATGCCTTCAGCCATTCCTCGCAAGCGCGCGCTGCGTGGAAAGCGCCACGGTGGTCGCGAGCTGCTGCTGGGTGCGCCGGTCCACCGCGCCCTGCACGGTGAAGTTGGTGATGATGGTATGGCCACCGCCGGCGCTTACCTGACCGTTCGGCGTGACGCTGCCGGGCTGGTCGCCCATCATCAGGTACTGCTTGCCGGCCACGTTCAGCAGCTCGGGCCCGAGTTCGTTGACACGGTAGATTCCGCCGGCGGAAACCGGGCCGCCGGAAGCGCGCCCGAGGAGCCCGCTGAGCCACGAGCCGACCATCGAAATGAAGCTCGAGCCGCTGCCGCTGCTGCCGGCGGTGTAGGCGCTGGGATTGTTCACATCGGTGCCGCTCGAGCTGCTGAACGTGCCCAGCAGCGCGTTCGCGAGCGGCCCCGTGATCGACTGCTTGACCGCGATGCGCGTGATGTCGGCGACGATGCTGTTCACCATGTCGGTAAAGCTGAGCTCGCCGGTGGTGACGAAGCTGACCAGCGCATCTTCCATGCCCTGGAAGGCATCGTCGAAGGTTTTCTGCATGTCCTTCGAGATGTTGGCGACACCGTCGCTGTAGTTTTGCAGCGATCTGATGGCGCCAGTGGACCAATCGCCCTGCATCGCGGTGAGCTTGGCGTAATAGTCTTGGTACTTCGCCAGCGCCGCCTGCCTCGTTTCCTCGATATTGGCCAGCTCCTGCTCTTTCTCGGCCTTCTCGGCCGCGCCCCATTGCTTGAGCGGGTCGTCGAGCTGCTGTTGGATCGAGCGCGCCTGGTTGTTGTACTTGTCGTTGATCTGGTCGATCGCCGCCTGGCGGTCGCGCGCGGCGTCGCCCATGCCGAAGGCCGCGAGCGTGCGGTTCTGGCTCCTCACTTGGTCCGACAGTGCATCGGAGTTCGCCAGCTGCACGGCGCGCAGCGCCTCGGCCAGCTTGTTGAGATTGGCGATCTGTTCGATGCGGATCGACTGTTCTTTCTGCGCCGCGTCGGTGATCGCCTCGGTGCGCGCCGTTTCGGCGTCGCCGATCTTCTTCTGGATGTCGATCGCATCCTTACCGGTCGCCTTCTGCGACTGGTAGCGCGCGATCTCGGCGTTCAGCGCGTCGACGCTGGCTTTCTTCTCGGTCTCGATCATCGCGATCCGGGCCGAGTAGTAGTTGTCGTCGTCGGTCAGGCCGGCCGCGTGCA
>JAFECV010000332.1 GCA_018241985.1 Pseudomonadota bacterium
GGCATGGTTTCGATCGGTCAGCAGGCGTTCTTCGGCTTCGGCGGCTACGCGATGCTGATGCTGGGCAACTTCGCCGGCGTCAACCCGTTCGTGGCAATACCGATTGCGGCGCTGGCCTCGGCGCTGATCGCGGTGCCCGTTTCGTGGGTCGCGTTCCGCCTTGCGGGCGGCTATTTCGCGGTCGGAACCTGGGTCATTGCCGAAGTGTTCCACCTCTCGTTCGCCAACATGAGTTTCGTCGGCGGCGGTTCGGGGACCAGCCTGACCGCGTTACGCGGCATCGAGAGGGCGACGCGCGAGAGCGTTACGTTCTGGATGGCGCTGGTCTGCGTCGTCGCGTCGATCGCGCTGGTGTACCTGTTCCTGCGCCGCAAGCACGGGCTGGCGCTGCTGGCGATCCGCGACAACGAAGTCGCGGCCGAGAGCCAGGGGATCGCGGTGCACCGGGTGAAGCTGGCAGTCTATGTCGTCGCTGCGTTCGGCGCGGGGCTGGCGGGCGCGCTGTACTTCGTCGGCAACCTGCGCATCAGCCCCGACGCCGCGTTCTCGGTCAACTGGAGCGCGTTCGCGATCTTCATGGTCGTGATCGGCGGCATCGGCCGCATCGAGGGTCCGATCGTCGGCGCCTTGATCTTCTTTGCGCTGAACAAGCTGTTCAGCGACTATGGCACCTGGTATCTGCTGGGGCTCGGCCTTCTGGCGATCGTCGTGACCATCGTTTTCAGGCAAGGGCTGTGGGGTTGGGTTCAGCAGCGCTGGGACCTGAGCCTGTTTCCGACGCGGCGCACTCTGAGGAGCGACTTATGAGAAACATCGACGAACACAACATCACCGAGGCCGCGATCGCGCGCCTGGGTCACGGCGCGCAGCCGCGCGTCAACGAAATCGTCACCGCGCTGGTGAAGCACCTGCATGCCTTTGTGCGCGAGGTGAAGCTCACCGAAGCCGAATGGCAGCAGGGCATCGTCTTCCTGACTGATACCGGCCATATGTGCAGCGGCGAGCGCCAGGAGTTCATTCTGCTGTCCGACGTGCTGGGGGTCTCGATGCTGACGGTCGCGCTGAACCAGAAGCGCGCCGCGGGCGCCACCGAGGCCACCGTGTTCGGGCCATTCCACGTCGACGATGCGCCCCGATGCGAAGACGGCGCCGACATTGCGCGCGGCGCGCCGGGCGAACCGCTGGCCGGGGAGATCGAAGTCGTCGATCTGGAGGGGCGGCCGATCGCCGACGCCGAGGTCGATATCTGGCAGGCCGACGACGACGGCTTGTACGACGTGCAGCGGCCGGAACTCGGCACGGAGCGCCGTGCCCGCGGCGTCTTCCGGACCGACGCTAAAGGCCGTGTGCGTTTCCGCTCAATCGTGCCGACGGCCTACCCGATCCCCACCGACGGCCCGGTCGGGCGCCTGCTCGATGCGGCGGGTGCGAGCCCCTGGCGGCCTGCGCACGTGCACTTTCGCATCCGCGCGCAGGGGTATGCCACGCTGGTCACGCACCTGTTCCGCGAACCCGACCCCTACCTCGACTCCGACGCCGTGTTCGGCGTGCGTTCCTCGCTGATCGCACGCTTCGAGCCGCAACCCGGCGGCGGCTATCGGCTGCAGCATCGTTTCGTGCTGGTGCCCGAATCGGAGGCGTGATGCTGTTCGCAGTCTGGGCGCGAGACGCGGCCGGAATGCAGGGTGCGCGCGAGCAGGTGCGCGCTCGCCACCGCGCGCGCCTGCGTCAGCCGGATCCGCATCCGGTGAAGGTGGTGCTGGCCGGTCCGACCTTCGACGGCAACGCCCGGATGTGCGGCACGATGCTCGTCATCGAGGCCGAGACCATCGACGCGGTGCGCGCGTTCATTGCCGGCGACCCCTACGTGACGGCCGGCGTCTACGAAAGCTACGAGATTCGACCCTGGAAATGCGGCCTCGGACCGCTGGCGTCGGCCCAAACTGAAGGATAGCGGCATGATAGCCACGCCCTGCATCATCACCTGCGCGATCACCGGGTCGCTGCCGAAGAAAACCGACAACCCCGCGGTGCCGATCACACCCGCCGAGCAGATCGAATCGACGCACGAGGCGTTCGAGGCCGGCGCGACGCTCGTGCACCTGCACGTGCGGAACGACGACGGCTCGCCGACCTCGTCGCCCGACCGGTTTGCACGCGTGCTCGAGGGCGTGCGCAGGCACTGCCCCGGCATGATCGTCCAGTTCTCGACTGGCGGCCGCTCCGGCGCGGGCAAGGAGCGCGGCGAGCATCTGAAGCTCGGGCCGGACATGGGATCGCTGGCGACCGGCAGCGTCAACTTTCCGACCCGAGTCTACGACAACGCGCCCGACCTGGTCGATTGGCTCGCGGCCGAGATGCGCGAGTACGGCATCAAACCCGAGGTCGAGGCCTTCGACCTCTCGATGATCTTCCAGGCGGCAAGAATGGAAAGCGACGGCCGCATCGCCGGCCCGCTGCACGTGCAGTTCGTGATGGGCATCAAGAACGCGATGCCGGCGGATCGGCGCGTGTTCGAGTTCTACGCCCTGACGCTGCGGCGCCTGTCACCCGGGGCCACCTTCACCGGCGCCGGCATCGGGCGCGATGCGCTGACCGTGGCGCGCTGGGCCATGGAGCTCGGCGGGCACGTGCGCACCGGCATGGAAGACAACGTGCGGCTGGATAAGGACACGCTCGCGCCGTCCAACGCGGCCCTGGTCCGGCAGGTTGCGTCGCTGATGCCCGATTACGGCCGCCGGCCGGCGACGGTAGCCGAGACGCGGCAACTGCTGAACCTGCCGCTGGGCGGCAGGCCCTAGTCAGGCCGCGGCGGCTGTCAAGCCTTCGCACCCTTGCGCGATCATCTGCGCGAGCGTGTAGCACTCTGTGCTTCCCCGCGTCACAGCACCGCCTCCGTCCTCTGCGCCTCATCGAACCCCATCCGGTGCAGCCGCGCGTACAGGCCGCGGCGCGCGACCAGTTCGGCGTGCGTGCCCTGTTCGACGAGTTGGCCGCCGGCGAGCACGGCGATGCGGTCGGCGTGCTCGATCGTGCTGAGGCGGTGCGCGATGATCAGCGTGGTGCGGCCGCGCATCAGGCGCTGCGTGGCCTCCTGCACGAGTCGCTCTGATTCCGTGTCGAGCGCCGAGGTCGCCTCGTCGAGGATCAGCACCGGCGCGTCCTTGTAGAGCGCGCGCGCGATCGCGAGGCGCTGGCGCTGCCCGCCGGAGAGCTGCGTGGCGTTGTGGCCGACCAGGGTGTCGATGCCGGCCGGCAGCGTGGCGACATGCTGCGCGAGGTTCGCCGCTTCCAGGCAGTGCTGCACGCGCGCGCGGTCCGGCGTGTGGCCCAGCGCGACGTTCGCCGCGAGCGTGTCGTTCAGCATCACCACGTC
>JAFECV010000333.1 GCA_018241985.1 Pseudomonadota bacterium
CAACGAGCAACGAGCAACGAGCAACGAGCAACGAGCAACGAGCAACGAGCAACGACGCCGCGCTGCGCGCGCACGCGATCGCGATCGCCGAGACCGCGCACCGGCTCGACCAGTTGCGCACCCACTGGCTGAACCCGCCCGAGTGGACCGTGCACGTGCCCGAGGTCATTCCGCTCGGCATGGACCATTCGCCGTACCCGGATCGCATCGAACCCAGGGCCGGCCTGAGCGAGGCGGACGCGAAGGCGCTGCGCGAGCGCACATTGACCCGTCTCTACAACCAACACCCAGCGTGGCTCGCGCAGGCGCACGAGGCGCTGGATGCTGCCGTCGCCGCCGCCTACGGCTGGGCCGACTACTCGCCCGAAACACCCGACGACGAAATCCTGCGCCGGCTGCTCGCGCTGAACCTCGCGCGCGCCGCACGCTGAACTGGACGGCGCGGAGCGCGTCGATGAGCGACATAGGCCCGTCAGCGCAAGGGGCGGCGCTGCCCGCTACCATGGCCGTTCGACCTGAAACGACCCAGCGAACCCAGGAGCCCGCAAGCATGAAAGTCCATGAAGCGATCGCGCGCGCCCTTGCCGACATCGGCGTGACGCAATTGTTCGGCCTGATCGGCGACGCCAACCTGTTCATGGTCGACAGCTACATCCGCGACTGCAAGGGCAAGTACATCGGCGCGGTGCACGAGGCCGGCGCGGTGCTGATGGCGCTGGGCCATGCGCGCGTTTCCGAGCAGATCGGCGTGGCCACCGTGACGCACGGGCCGGCGCTCACCAACACGCTCACGACGCTGGTCGAAGGCGTGAAGGCCGCCACGCCGATGGTGCTGCTCGCGGGCGATACCCCGGCGGACGATCGCGAGCATCCGCAAAAGGTCGATCAGCGCGCGTTCATCGAAGCCACGGGTGCGGGATTCGAACCGCTGCGGTCGCCGAAGACGGTGGCCGAAGACCTCACGCGGGCGTTCCACCGCGCCAGGCTGGAACGCCGGCCGGTAGTGCTGAACATGCCGATCGAATTGCAGTGGCTGGATGCGGACGAGCAGCAAGCCAAGCTGTACTTTCCTGAAACGCGCAGCGTGATCGCTTCCAGCGCCGACATGGACAACGCGATCGGCATGCTCGCGTCTTCGCATCGCCCGGTGGTGATCGGCGGCCGCGACGCCCGCGACCCGCAGGTCGAGGCCGCCATCCTGCGGTTTGCCGAACGCATCCAGGCGCCGGTCGCGGTTTCGGTGCGCGGCAAGGGGCTGTTCGCGAGCGACCCGTTCAATGTCGGCATCTGCGGCACGCTGAGCAACCCGGTGGCGCTCGAGGTGATCGGCGCGAGCGATTGCCTGATCGTGTTCGGCGCGAGCCTGAACAAGTTCACCAGCGGCCTCGGCGGCCTGACCCGGGGCAAACGCATCATCCAGGTGAATCCGGTCGCGAGCCAGATCGGCCGCCTCACGCCGGTCGACGTCGGGCTGGTGGGCGACCCGGGCTTGACCGCCGACGCCATGGTGAAGTGGCTGGACGAGGCCGAGATTCCCGGCTCGGGCTATCGCAGCGATGAACTGCGCCAGAAGATCAGTGCGTTCCGCGAATCGCCGCGCCGCATGAAGCGCGCGCCGGCCGCGGGCACCGTGGATCTGTTCGAGCTGATGCAGGCGCTGAACCAATCGTTTCCGAAAGACCGCGTGGTCGTCAACGACACCGGGCGTTTCCTCGTTGGCGCATGGCCCGACATCGACGTGCAGAACCCGCGCGATTACGTCGACACCATCGGTTTTGCATCGATCGGCCTGGGCGTTGGCGCCGCGATCGGCGCCGCGGTGGCCGCGAACGGACGGCCGACCCTGCTGATTGCCGGAGACGGCGGCTTCATGATGGGCGGCGTGAGCGAGCTTGCCACCATGGTGGAGCACCAGCTCGACATCGTGATCGTGATCTGCAACGACAGCAGCTACGGCGCGGAATACATCCAGTACGCCGCCCGCGACATGGACCCGTCCACGTCGCTCAAGCGCTGGCCCGATTTCGCCCCGATCGCCAGCGCGTTCGGCCTGCAGAGCCTGACGGTCCGCGGCAAGGCCGACCTGGACGCCGCGATGACCGCGATCGCGCAGCGCGACCGCAAGCGCCCGTTCCTGATCGACGCCAAGCTCGACGCGGCGGCTATGCCGAGACCTTGACCGGGCGCTGCGCGGTTGCATCGCGTGGCTCGTCGCAGCAGCATCGGGATTACCCGACCCGGCATGGCGTGAACGATTGTTGCGCACGGCAGCACCGCCGCCTACCATCGAACGGTCGGGATCGAGCGCGACTCGAAAAAGGAGACTCAACATGAAGAAGCTGCTGGCCCTGTTGCTTTCATGCGTGGCCCTCACGTTCGCGCAGGGCGCATCGGCCGAGGACAAGGTCATCACGATCGGCGCGATCTATCCGCTGACCGGCGCGCTCGCTTCGACCGGAACCGAGCTCAAGCAGGCGATCGAGCTCGCGGTCGACATCGTCAACAACGCACACCCGGAACTGAAGGGGATTCCGCTCGCGGCCGATGCCGGCCTGCCGCGCCTGGGCGGCGCGAAGATCAAGGTCGTGTTCGCCGACTCGCAGGGCAGCCCGAGCGTCGGGCAGGCCGAAGCGCAGCGGCTGATCGACCACGAGCACGTGGCCGCGCTGATCGGCGCCTACCAGTCGGCCGTCACCAAGACCACGAGCCGGATCGCCGAGGAGCGCCAGATGCCGTACCTGAACCCCGAGTCGAGCAGCCCGGAGCTGACCGAGCGTGGCTACAAATGGTTCTTCCGCACGACGCCGAACGACGAGACCTTCATCGGCAACATGATGCAGTTCCTCGACGGCATCAAGAACCTGCCGACGAAGAACATCGCCGTGGTGTACGAGAACACCGACTTCGGCGTGAACACCTACAAGGCGGTCGAGAAGTTCGCCAAGCAGTCGGGCCGCACCATCGTCGCCAACATCGCGTACTCGGCCGGCGCGCCGTCGCTGAACGCCGAATCGCAGCGGCTCGCCGCGGCCAAGCCCGACGTCGCGATCTTCGCCAGCTACACGTCGGACGCGATGCTGTTCGTGCGCACCCTGCGCCAGATGAACTACGCGCCGCCGATCTTCCTCGCCAACGACGCCGGCTTCATCGACCCGCGCTTCGTCTCCGAAGTCGGCCCGCAGGTGCAGGGCGTGCTGACGCGCGACGTCTGGGGCAACGACCTGTACACCGCCAAGCCGGTGATCAAGCAGATCAACGACATGTTCAAGGCCAAGACCGGCAACAACCTGAACGGCAACAGCGCGCGCTCGGTGCAGGGCATGCTGGTGCTCGCGGACGCGATCAACCGCGCCGGCTCCACCAAGCCCGACGCGA
>JAFECV010000334.1 GCA_018241985.1 Pseudomonadota bacterium
GACTTCGCGCATGGCGGGCATGAGGGATTCGTTCACACCTTCTCAGGCCGAAGCGTCCGGCAGCCTACCGTCGGCCATGCCAGACCCGGGCTCGGGCGCGGGCCCGCGAGCCCTCGCGCTGACCGCTTTTTCGAGATCGGCGACCACTTCGTCCAGCGTCATGTCCGCGTAGCGCATCGGCTCTTCGATCTGGAAGCCGTATCGGTCCTCGACCTCGAACAGCATTTCCACCAGCCCCAGCGAGTCCAGTCCCAGTTCCTTCATCCTGACGCCGGGGGTCGCCAGTTTCTGCTGATCCAGTTCGGGTTGCTGGCGCAGGAAGTCGAGAATCAGGTCACGCAACATGGGAAGGCGGGAAACGTCGGTGGCGGAAGGCGGAAATACCCAAGGCATCGCCTGGGCGCGGCGGATCGACAGGCCGTTATCGTAACGCCTCCATGGCGTCGTCCCGCTTCGTGAATGATTGCTTTCAGCCGGCTTGCGAACGTAGCGTGACAGTGAGGCGACGGTGACGCAACAGTGACGCATTGCCCGCCGTGGCGGGCATCCCGCGGATTTTCTAGCGCCGCCCGCCGCGCGCCTGCCGCCGCTGCACGTACCACTGCGCGGCGCGCTCCAGCCATCGCTGCGCCTGCCCGCGCAGGCCGCCGGGCGGCGGCGGCATCTGGTGCAGGTCGACGTCGCCGCCGCCGGCGCGGTACATCTGCGCAAACAGATCCAGCACCTGCTTGCGCACCATGCCGCGCAGCGGCAGGTGGCTGATCAGCCCATAGGTGGCGGCGCTGCCGGAACGGGCCAGCGCGGGGTTCGCGCGCACCGCCTGCACCGCATCACGCAGATCGCGCAAGTACGGCTCCACCACCTGCAGGTGGTTCGCGGTGATCATCGCGTGCAGGCCGTCGGGGTTCTGCAGGCGGTTGACGTTCCAGCCGCGCGCGTCCATCTGGTCGCCGACCGCGTAGATGTTCACCTGCGGATCAATGGAGCCATACGCCAGCAGCGGGCCGCTGGGATCGCCCAGCACGCGCAGCCCGTCGATCGCCGCGACACCCTCGCGCAGCCGGTCGAACGCCTCCAGCGTGCGCCGCGCCAGGACGCAGTAGCCGTCCTTGCCGAAATGCTGCATCGCCGCCCAGGCCGCCGCGTACGCGCCGCCCGGGCGCGTGCCGAGCAGGGCCGGCGACGCGAACACGCCACCTGGCCAGTCCTGGTGCACGAACATCTGGTGCTTGAGAATATCGAGGTTGCGGTAGGTGATGGTCGACGCGCCTTTGGATGCGAAGCCGTATTTGTGGATGTCGGCGGAAATGCTGGTCACCCCCGGCACGCGGTAGTCCCAGCGCGGCAGCGATCGGCCGTTCATCGCCATGAACGGCAGGATGAAGCCGCCGACGCACGCGTCCACGTGCAGCGGAATGCCGCGCTCCAAGGCGATTTCGGCCATCGCGTCGATAGCATCGATGGTGCCGTGCGGGTAGCCCGGCGCCGAGCCCAGCACCATCACCGTGTTGCGATTCAGCCGCCGCCGCAGCTGCGAAACATCGGCGCGCAGGTCGCCGTCCAGCGGCAGCAGGCGCACCTTGACGCCGAAATACTCCGACGCCTTGAACCAGGCGACATGCGCGGTGGTCGGCAGCACCATCTCGGGCCGCTTGACGCCGCGGCGGCGCGCGAGGTCGCGGTAGGTCTTGACCGCGAGCAGGCAGCTTTCGGTTCCGCCCGAAGTGACCACGCCGCAGACCTCCGGGGTGCCGTGCAGCAGGTCGCTCACGCCGGCGATGATGTCGGTCTCCAGGCGCTTCAGGCTCTTGAACGCGGTCGGGTTCAGGCCGTTCGCGCTCGAGAACGCCTGGTAGGCGCGCCCGAGAAAAGCCTCGTGCTGTTCGTCCAGGTAGTACACGAGGCTCCACAGGCGGCCGTGCCGGTAGTCCGGATCGCCCTCGGCGTAGCCGGCGAGTTCGGCCAGCACGTCTTCATGTTTGCGCCCATGGGCCGGCAGCGCCGTCTTCGTGTTCATCTCGGGCCTCCTGCTTTCTTGCGCCGCCGCCACCACCACCAGATGGCCACCGCCAGTGCCGCCAGCAGCACCAGATAGACCTGCAGATGGTGCAGCATCTCCAGCACCTGCTGCCAGCGGCCGCCGACGTAACGCACGCCATAGACCAGCAGCGGCAACTCGACCAGCGCCGCCAGGCCGTCGAACACGAACAGATCGCGATAGCGCATGCGCAGCGACCCGGCCGCGAGGAACAGCGCGGTACGGATGCCGGGCATGAACCGCACCACGAAGATGTACCCCGGTCCATAGCGTTGCATCGTCTGCTGCAGCGCCAGCAGCCGCTCGGGCCGCACGACGCGGGCCATGAACGGTTTCTGCAGCAGGCCGGCGCCGTAGCGATAGCCCCAGTAGAACACCAGCGCGTCGCCGCCGACCAGGCCGAGCCAGGCGATCCCGATCAGCGGCAGCGGGTCCATCACGCCCTGCAAGGTCAGCGCACTGGCCGCCAGCAGCACGATGTCCTCGTTCATCGGCAGGCCCACGCCGCAGCCGAACAGCAGCCCGAACAGCAGCAGGTACGCCGGCCCGCCCTGCAGCGACTGCAGCAGCGGCCAGACGGTGTCCATCATCGCGGCTCTCCCGAATGGGCCAAATCGGCCATACGGGTCGCCCCGCCGCGCCCGGCCTGCGGCACGGGACTCAGAATTCGACCCGCCCCGGAAACACCCATACCAGCAGCGCCGTCATCGCCAGGTAGCGCAGGAACTTGCCGATCGCCATCCAGCCCAGGCAGGGCCAGAACGGCAGCTTGAGCCAGCCGGCGACCGCGCACAGCGGATCGCCGATCGCCGGCAGCCACGACAGCAGGCAGGCGATCGGCCCAAGCCGGCGCAGCCAGTCGAGCGCGCGCAGGTGCGTCGCCGAATGCCGGTACTTGTCGACCACCTGGTGCGCGGCGTAGCCCATCCACCAGTCGAGCGCGCCGCCGAGCGTGTTGCCCAGCGTCGCGATCAGCACCGTGGGCCAGTACAGCTCGGGGTTGAGCTTGACCAGGCCGAACACGGCAGGCTCGGAACCGAGCGGAATCAGCGTGGCCGACACGAACGAGATCACGAACACCGCGCCCAGGCCGATGTGCGGCAGCGCGAGCAAGGTCAGCAGTTGTTCGATCCAGCCGGGCATGGTGGGCGCAGTATAGGCAGGCCCTAGAATGGCAGGCTTCCCCGCCCCATCGACCTGCCGCCCGCGCCGCACCCCCGACTGCCATGAACCTTGGACCGTTTGCGTTGGCGAACCCCGTGTTCGTCGCGCCGATGGCCGGCGTGACCGACCGGCCGTTCCGGCGCCTGTGCAAGC
>JAFECV010000335.1 GCA_018241985.1 Pseudomonadota bacterium
GGGTTGGTGTTGCGCGACGAGGGAATGTCCTGTCCGCCGGTGGCTGCCGAGTAGTTGTTGTCGACGATGACGAAGACGTTGTCCTGGTTGTTGAACACCGCGTTGGCAATGCCCGAGGTCAGGCCGTTGTGCCAGAAGCCGCCGTCGCCCATGAAGGCCACCGCCTTCTTGCTCGCGCCGAGCTGCCCGCCGGCGTTGAACGCCGATGCGCTGCTGCCACCCAAGCCGTAGCCCATCGTGGTGGCGCCGATGTTGAACGGCGGCATGATCTGGAACAGGTGGCAGCCGATGTCCGACGAGACGTGGTGCACGCCCAGTTCTTCCTCGATCAGCTTGTAGGCCGAGAAGATCGGGCGCTCGGGGCAGCCCACGCACAGGCCCGGCGGGCGCGGCGGCAACAGCTTACCGATGGCCGCCACCATGGCCGGCACATCGGTGCTGGCCGCCTGCTCGGCAGGCACGGCTGGCTCGGGGACGGTTTGTTCCGCGGCGGGCGGGGCCTCGCTCTCGCCGGCGGCGTCCTTGCGCCATGAAACTCGCAGCGAGACATGCCGATCCAGCGCATCGTGACAATACTTCTCGAAGAAGGCACGCAAGCCTTTGCGCAGCACATCGACCGTGTAATCGCCGCCCATCGGCAGCACGTCCTTGCCGTGCACGGCGGTTCGCACGCCGTGACGGCCCAGGATCGTGTTGAGATGCTGCTCGTGGTAGTCGGGCTGGCCCTCTTCGACCATCAGCACCGCCTTCTTGCCTTTGCAAAAGCGCAGCACTTCTTCTTCAACCAGCGGATAAGCGACGTTGAGGATGTACAGCGGCACGCGCGAAGTGCCGAACAGATCGGCCAGGTCGAGCTGCATCAGCCCGCGCAAGGTGTTGTTGATCATGCCGCCGAGCACGACGATGCCGACATCCTCCAGTTCACCCTCGACGAATTCGTTGAGCTGGTGCTCCTGGATGAACTTCACCGCAGCGGGCCAGCGCTGCTCGATCTTTTCCTTCTCGTGCAGGAACGAAGCGGGCGGCAGCACGATTCGGTTCACGTCGCGGCGCGGGTTTTCCAATGCCTGCTTGAGCGTGAAGGCGGGACGCTGGTTGGCCTGCGTGACGAAGCTGCCGTGCAGGTGGCAGGAGCGGATACGCAGCTCCAGCATCACCGGCGTGTTGGAGGCCTCGGAGAGTGCAAAGCCGTCGTGCACCGCCTTGACGATGGCGGGCAGGTTGGGTTGCGGGTCGAGCAGCCACATCTGCGACTTCATCGCGAAGGCGTGGGTGCGCTCCTGCATGATCGACGAGCCTTCGCCGTAGTCTTCCCCGACGATGATCAGCGCGCCCCCCAGCACGCCGCCCGAAGACAGGTTGGCCAGCGCGTCGGAGGCCACGTTGGTGCCGACGGTGGATTTCCAGGTCACCGCCCCGCGCACCGGGTAGTTCACCGAGGCGGATAACGCAGCGGCCGCCGCCGCCTCGCTGGCCGCGGGCTCGAAGTACACGCCCAGGTCCTTCAGGATCGGCTGCGCGTCCGACAGAACGTCCATCAGGTGCGAGATCGGCGAGCCCTGGTAGCCCGTGACATAGCCCACGCCCGCTTCCAGCAAGGCCTTGGTGACCGCCAGGATGCCTTCGCCGCGAAACACCGTACCGGCTGGAACCTTGAGTTGCTCGACTTCCTGCACGAACGAGCGTTCTGCCATTTCACTTCTCCTGGCCCGGGCGGCACGGCGGGTGCCGCGGGCTTATTGGGTAACCTCCGTGCTTCGCACTGCGGTGCGAGCCGCCTTCGGAGCGGCCGGGCGGCGGCTCATGCGCCGGCGCCTGGCCACGCCAAACGCCGCGTCGAACTCTCAGGGCACCAGCGCCAGCACGCGCAGCGGGCTGCCCGAGCCCTTCTTGATCTTGAGCGGTGCGCTGACGATGACCGCGCCGGTCGCGGGCAAGCGGTCCAGATTGGTCAGGCACTGCAGGCCGTACTTGTTGGCACCGTGCATCAGCGTGTGGCAGGGGTAGGCCACCGGCCAGGCGTAGGACTGGCCGGCGTCGGTGTTGATGGTTTCGACACCGAAGCCGCGCACGTCGCGCTTCACCAGCCACTCGACCGCCGCCTGCGTGGGCCCTGGCGTGTGCGCGCCGTCCTCCTTCATGTTGACGTAGGACGCCGGATCGCTGATGCGGCGGCTCCAGTCGGTGCGAAACAGCACCCAGGCGCCGGCCGGGATCTTGCCGTGCTTCGCTTCCCAAGCCTCGAGGTGCGGCACGTCGAGGTTGAAGTCGGCGTTGGCCGCCACTTCCTTGCTGCAATCGACCACGCAGGCCGGACCGATGAAGGCCTTGGGATCGATGGTGTCGACGCTGTTGTTCGGGTAGTCCTTGCCCGTGACCCAGTGCACCGGCGCGTCGAAGTGCGTGCCGGTATGCTCGCCGCAGGAGAAGTTGTTCCAGTACCAGCCGGGGCCCGCGTCGTCGTATTGGCTGATGCGCTCCTGCTTGAAGCCCCAGACCTGGCCGAACTGCGGCGGCAGCACCAGCGGGGGAAATTCGGGCGCCAGCGTATGGGTCAGATCGACGATGCGCACGGCGCCGGAGGCAACGTCCTGCGCGAATTGGGTGAGGCTTGTGGTCATGGGTGTCTCCTTGGTTGATCAATCGAAGCGCGGGCCGGGCCGGCGACGCACAGTCGCGGACACGCGCCCATGGGTGCCACTGCATACGGTGAACGCATGGTGCCATGCTGCGGCCAGACAGTGCATCACGGCAAGCCGTTAAGCGCAATGGCCTGTCCGGTTTGCGCGCGAGTCCATCGCACCGAGCACCAAGAATCAGGGAAAACCCCGATGACAGGTAGTACCGGCATCCAGATACTTTAAGTGTCAACAAATTCCCTCGTACGCTGCCCGCCGTGTATTCGTCTACGACGTCCAGATCCGGCGCGCGTCTGCTGGACTCCTTCCCCCTGATTCGCTCCCGCTCGGCCGAAGAGGCGCGCCAGCGGATCGGCGACGTGTTTTCGCCGCATCGGCTGGAGTTGCGAGGCGACACAGATGGACTCGACGTCTGGCACAACCGGGTGACGCTCGGCGAATCCTCGCTCAACGTGCTGCATTACGGCGCCGAGGTACTGATCGACCCCGGCGAGCGTGGTGATTTCTACCTGATGCAGTTGCCGCTGGCCGGGCGCGCCAGCATTTCGTGCGGCGGCGACGACGTCGAAGTGAACGACGACGTGCTGAGCGTGCTGCGCCCGTGCGCGCGCAGCCGCATGCGCTGGAGCCACGACTGCACCATGCTGCTGCTGCAGGCGCCAAGCCGGCTGGTGCACGGCTATGTGGGTGACGGCGAGGCGCGGCCGCGCAT
>JAFECV010000336.1 GCA_018241985.1 Pseudomonadota bacterium
AAAATTTTTATTTGAGCTAGAATCGGCGCTAGGCATCGAACCGATTACATGGCTGCCGTGACCCTGACTCCCCGCGCCCTCTACGAAGAAGTGGCCGAACTGCTGCGCCAGCGCATCTTCAGCGGTGAACTGGCGCCGGGGACGTGGATCGACGAACTCAAGCTCGCCGAGCAGTACGGCATCAGCCGCACGCCGCTGCGCGAGGCGCTGAAGGTGCTGGCGGCCGAAGGCCTGGTGACGATGAAGCTGCGCCGCGGCGCCTATGTGACCGTGGTGTCGGAGCGCGACCTGGCCGAGGTCTATCACCTGCTGGCGGTGCTCGAGGCCGACGCCGCCGGCGTGGTCGCCGCCGAGGCCACGCCGGCACAGCTGCGCGAGCTCGAGGCGCTGCACCAGGAACTGGAGGCGGCGGCGCGGCCGGAGGGCGGCGACCGCGAACGCTTCTTCGCGCTCAACGAGCGCTTTCACCTGCGGCTGCTGGCGCTGGCGCGCAACCGCTGGCGCGAGCAGGTGGTGAGCGACCTGCGCAAGGTGCTGAAGCTCAACCGCCGCAACTCGCTCGCCAAGACCGGGCGCATCGCGCAGTCTCTCGGCGAGCATCGCGCCATCATGGCGGCGCTGCTGGCGCACGACGCGCCGAAGGCCGAGAAAGCCGTGCGCGAGCATTTCGACCACGGGCTCGAAGCCGCGGCCTGATCTGCTCGAGTCCGGTCGGATGGTAGCGGCGCGCCGTCGGCGCCGTCCGAGCCCACGGCTGCTCGATCACGACACCGGCGGCAGCGTCGGGGTCACCTCCCACTGCTGCATCACCTTGCCATGGCTGTCGACGCTCTCGAGCCGCACCTTGAAGCCCCACAGCCGCGCCACGTGCTTGATGACCTCCTGCGCCTCCTCGTTCATCGGGCGGTCGTTGTGCCGGGTGTGGCGCAGCGTGAGGGACCGGTCGCCGCGCAGGTCGACGTTCCAGACCTGGATGTTCGGCTCGACAAAGTTCAGGTCGTGCTGGTGTGCGAGCGCCTCGCGCACATGGCGGTAGCCGGCCTCGTCGTGGATCGCCGACACCACCAGCTCGTTCTGCGCGGCATCGTCGACGATCGCGAACAGCCGCATCTCGCGCATCAGGTGCGGCGACAGGTACTGGCCGATGAAGCTTTCGTCGCGGAAGTGCCGCATCGCGTGGTCCAGCGTTTCCAGCCAGGGCGAGCCGGCCACGTCCGGGAACCATTGGCGGTCTTCGTCGGTCGGGTGCTCGCAGATGCGGCGCAGGTCGCTGAACATCGCGAAGCCGAGCGCATAGGGGTTGATGCCGCTGTAGCCCGGATGGGTGACCGGCGGCTGGTAGATCACGTTCGTGTGCGAGCGCAGCACCTCGATCATGAAGCCGTCGGTCAGCAGGCCCTCGTCGTACATCGCGTTCAGCAGCGTGTAGTGCCAGAACGTGGCCCAGCCCTCGTTCATCACCTTGGTCTGGCGCTGCGGGTAGAAGTACTGCGCGATCTTGCGCACGATGCGGATCACCTCGCGCTGCCAGGGCTCGAGCAGCGGCGCGTTCTTCTCGATGAAGTACAGGATGTTCTCCTGCGGCTCGGCGGGGAAGCGCCGCGCCTTCTTCTCGACCTGCTTGTCGGCGGCCTTGGGCAGCGTGCGCCACAGGTCGTTGACCTGCTGCTGCAGATAGGCCTCGCGCTCCTTGCGCAGCTTCTGCTCCTCGGCCAGCGAGCGCTTCTGCGAACGGCGGTAGCGGTCGACGCCGTGGCTGGACAGCGCATGGCAGGAATCGAGCAGTTCCTCGACCGCATCGAGCCCGTAGCGCTCCTCGCAGTCGGCGATGTAGCCGCGCGCGTAGACGAGGTAGTCGATGATCGAGGTCGCGTCCGTCCACATCCGGAACAGGTAGTTGCCCTTGAAGAACGAGTTGTGGCCGTAGCAGGCGTGCGCCATCACCAGCGCCTGCATCGGCAACGTGTTCTCCTCCATCAGGTAGGCGATGCAGGGGTCGGAATTGATGACGATCTCGTAGGCAAGCCCCATGTGGCCGCGCCGGTAGCTCTTCTCGGTCGTGATGAACTGCTTGCCGAACGACCAGTGCCGGTAGTTCACCGGCATGCCGACCGAGGCATAGGCGTCGATCATCTGCTCCGCGGTGATGATCTCCATCTGCAGCGGATAGGTGTCGAGCCCGAAGCGCTGCGCGGTGCGCTCGATCTGCGCATGGTAGAGATCGATCAGCTCGAACGACCAGTCCGACGGACACGGCAGCGGCGGATGCGCCCTCTTCGCGTCGCCGGCAGGCGCTGCCTCGGCCGGTATTGCAGGGTGGTCGGAAAGCGGCGAGGAAGGTGCGGACGTCATGTCAGCGGTGCCGTCGTCTTCTTGAACAGCTCGCGGAACACCGGATAGATCTCGGACGCGGAGGCGATCTTCTGCATCGCGAAGTTCGGGTGCGTCTCGCGCACCGCCGTGTATTCCTGCCACAGGTTCTGGTCCTCCTCGGCGACCTGCACGTAGGCGAAATAACGGGCGAGCGGCAGCAGCTTGTCGTTCAGCAGTTCGCGGCACTTGGCCGAGTCCTGGTGCCAGTTGTCGCCGTCCGAGGCCTGCGCGCCGTAGATGTTCCACTGGTTCGACGGGTAGCGCTCCCGGATGATTTCGTACATCAGCGTGAGCGCGCTCGACACCACGGTGCCGCCGCTTTCGGTCGACTGGAAGAACTCTTCCTCCGACACCTCGGACGCCTGGGTGTGGTGCCGGATGAAGATCACGTCGGTGCGCTGGTAGTGGCGCGACAGGAACAGGTACAGCAGGATGAAGAAGCGCTTCGCAATGTCCTTGCGCGCCTCGTCCATCGAGCCGGAGACATCCATCAGGCAGAACATCACCGCCTTCGCGCTCGGCAGCGGAACCCGTACGTGGTTGCGGTAGCGCAGGTCGAACGGATCGAGGAACGGGATCCGGCCCAGGTGCCGCCGCAGCAGTTCGATCTGCTCCTTCAGCTGCGCGATTTCGCCATCGGTCATTTCCGGTATTTGCGGCTCGCGCAGCGCGGCCGCCAGCCTCGCTTCGAGCTCGCGCAGGCGATGGCGCACTTCGCCCCCCATCGCGATGCGGCGGCCCAGGGCGGTGCGCATCGACCGCACCACATGCAGGTTGGTCGGCGTGCCTTCCGAGATAAACCCCGCGCGCCGGGACTGCCACTCGGGCGCGTCGGGCAGCAGCTGCGTGCGCACCAAGTGCGGCAGCGCGAGGTCGTCGAAGAAGTACTGCATGAACTCTTCGCGCGTGATCCGGAACACGAAGTCGTCCTCGCCGGTTCCGTCGGGGCTGGCGCTGCCGCT
>JAFECV010000337.1 GCA_018241985.1 Pseudomonadota bacterium
CCTCGACCAACAGCCTCAAGGCTTCTTCAGCAGCTGCAAAGAACACCGTTGTGGCCCTGCTGGGACGCTTCGTCTGCGAGACAAAACTCAACGGCAGATAGCAACCATCATCGACATCCGCCTGCTGGGGCCGTTGTGCCGGGCCGTTCAAGGTCTTGTACGCCCACGATCCTTGCGTGAAGAAGCGTGGCTGCGGCACGTCGTCCGTGTACCCGCGTTCGCGCAGCACGCGCGGAATTCCGGTGCGAAGGCAGTTCCTGACATCATTTCGGGCGCTGGCGATCCAGGCTCGTTGCTCGGGCGACAGATCCAGCTCGTCATGCATGCAGTATTCGTCATCGACGGTGGTAAAGAAAAGCGGGCTCAGGTTCAGCATTCGGCCTCCGGCACATTCTTGTTGGGGCCGTGATAGAAGGTGGGTGCGCCGGCCTGGTGCGCTCGAAACGGTTGGAAAAGAGGGTCGCCAAGCGCGCGCTGCGCTGCATGATTGCCGCGGTCCTTCAGCGTATTCGTGGCGCCGATGGAAACCCGGTCCAGCGCCTTTACGTCCTTGCTTTGATCGGGCGTGGCCTTGTCGTCGATCTGGAAGTAGTTGCTACCCAACGACTGGCGCAGCATGTAGTCCACCGACGACTCCTGGGCAGAGATCACCAGATCGAACAGCCCTCCGCGCCACTTGCCGAATCCGCGGTCGAGGCTGGCGCCGCCACGGACGGTTGCACCGATCGTCATCGTGCCGATGGACAGCACCCGGACCAGTGCATTCTGTTTCGGCGCGAGGAACGTATTGACTTCGTGCAGCCCGAACAGTCCTGGCGCATTGCCGACCAGTCCTCCATCCGCAAAGACGCCACGATCGTTGCGCGCTAGCGGAAAGTAAACGGGCGCAGCGGCGGTCGCCAACGCCACATCCACGATCCTCATGCGGTGGTCCATCTCAAATGAGGGATGGTGAGGCGTTTTGAAGAACTGGCCGCGCCCCGTCGAGTAGTTGACGGCTGGCACGAGAACGCGGTGCTTCAAGTTGCCGATCGTGGCGTCTTGAAAGCGCTCGGTCAGCACGCCCCGCAACCCTGCGGAGTCGTGCTTGGCGGTCAACCAGAAGCCCAGAAGGCGCCGAGCGAGACTTCGGCAACCAAAGATGCGGGAGCCCTGTCGTTCGAACAAGGCTTTGAGTTCAATGGCGGGGATTTCCGCGGCCAGCCCCAAGGCCAGCATCCCGCCTGCAGAGGTGCCGCAGATCAGGTCGAAGTGCGAAGCGATGGGGCGGCCTAGCACGGCTTCAAGCTCGGCAAGAACCGTCGCTGTGTACAAGCCGCGATAGCCGCCCCCAGACAGGGCGAGCACATGGTAGGTGGGCACGCCCATCATGGCACTCAGCCCTTCGGCGGGAAGGAGTCGTTACCGTGGCTGTCCTTGTCACGGATGCGACCGTCCGGACGGTGGATGACCAGTTCGGACTGCTGGTTGCGTGCGATGTCCCGCGCCGCGTCAATGGCCTGCTGCTGCGTATCGTGCACGGAGGTTGCCCGTTGATTGCCGGCACCCTTGACGGCCCAACCGTCCTGGTGAGGAACTACATGCTGATTTTTGCCTGTCATGGCGAATTTCCTAAAGTTGAACCATCGAGACCCCGGCCAGCCGGCCGGGTTGCCAATGACCACCGGTTGAAGCAAAATTCGTTGCTCTTGCAGACAACGGGCGAGTCAAGCCAAATCAACTTGCTGCAGTCGTAGAACTCACTTCTGTTGTCTGACTGGACAACAATGTATCAGACTTGGTGCCAAGCTGCAAATGGTGGGCTTGGTGCCGCAGAACGCAACTGCTTCGGACCGGACACACACCGTTGTCCGCCGCAGCCACAAGGAACGGAACGGATGTCACAAACAGGCCTGGGCGTCGCCCTCAAGACGCTACGCGAGCGCAGAACCCTCTCATTGCGCGAAATCGGTCAACTGTCTTCGGTGGACCATGCCTATGTCCACCGGCTGGAGTCCGGCGAAAAGACAAATCCGTCAGTGGACTTAGTCGAGAAGCTGCTGAAGGTTCTCAAACCAGGTGAAAGAGATGCTGCGCTGGTGATGTGGCTTGTCGACCATGCGGAGGCCGATCCCCGCCTTGTTGAATTCGTGCTGAACGATCCTTCCATCAGCATCGACATCTTTTCGGCTGCAGCAGGCGTGAGGCATCGTGGAAATACAAGGCCCGATCCCGCGACACTGATCGCCCGGATACAGCGAGCATTCGAGGACGAGGACGACTGAATATGGATGAAGCGGATGTCACACAGAAAGCACGGGCCTTTGTTGCGAAGGTTGATGTGTCCGGCATCCGAGAAGACCTGACGCCCTATGTGGTCGCGGCCAACGCCAAAGTCAAGAAAGAGGAGCTTAGTGAGGGGGAGTCCGGCTACACGATCACCAAGCCGAATGGCAAGCACGTGATCACGGTGAATTCGCTGGAGACAGAAGAACGCCAACGCTTCACCATCTGCCACGAAATTGCGCATATCGTCCTTGCGCTGGAATCGAGCCACGAAGAGGTGCCGTCCTGGTCCTATGCGAAGCGGCATCCGAACGAAATCGCATGCGACACTTTCGCCGCCGAGTTGCTGATGCCGTATCAGCAATGGCTATCGCTTGTGCCCAAGGAAGAACCTTCGCTGGAGCTGATCCAGGGCATGGCGGCGCTTTTCAGCACATCATTTCCCGCCGCTGCGTCACGGTTCGCCTCCCTCAGCGACATCCCTTGCGCCTTCGTCACCATGGAGCGCGGTGCAGTGCGCTACGCGGCACGCTCCACCAGTTTGCGACAGGCTGGGGCTTGGATATCTCCCAGGTCTGCCATTCCTGTCGGCTCTGTGGCTCACCGTCTCCGTTCTTCAGGCAGCAGTGCTGCAGATGAGGTTGCACAAGACATCTGGTTCGACAACTGGGAAAAGGGCCTCGATCTCTGGGAACTCTCCAGGCACTACGCACGTACTGACACCACGACCTCGCTGCTCTGGTTCGACAGCGACGATTTACCTGAGGTCGAAGTGAACCGCTTCGGTGTACGCGTCGAGGACGACGGTGGCTTGGCTGAACTCACTGGGCAGCTACCGTGGCCGGGACGCAGCAGGCGCCGCTGAGGCCATTTGCGTTCGTGTGTCTGAGTGGCCACATGGCCTCGAAGATGTAGGGTGGATGCAGTGTCAAAGGTCAAAAGATGTTTGGTGTCGATGAGTCGCCATGAAGAGTGAGACGGAGATTATCTTGAACCGCTTTCACAGATACTTCTTGAACGTCGCCGACGCGATGCACACCGCGACGCCGAGCAGCGCCGCGCTGG
>JAFECV010000338.1 GCA_018241985.1 Pseudomonadota bacterium
GAACCACAGATCGATGAACGGTTCCGGCCCATGCGGCAGGCCCACCTGCTCGGGCTTGACGAGCAGCTGTTGCACCGCGCCCATCTTGACGAGCTGCGCCCAGTCGTACTTCTGGCCGGTGGTAATGAACTTCGCGGGCGCGCGCACCGTCGGCGCGATGATGCCGGTCTGCCGCGCCACGGCGGCGCCCGAGAGCATGACCACGTGGTTTTCCGACACCACGGTGACGGTGGCGCCGGAGATGGCGTCCACGCCGACGATGTTTTCATCGGGACGCGAGGGACCGACCTCGATCGTGTCGGTCACCGACTTGCCCACGTACTGGTGGATGAAATTGATCAGCGCCGATTCGGGAATGCCCAGCAGCAAAATCGGCTCGGAGTGCTTGAGTACCTTCAGGCCGACGAAATGGCCCTGCTTGTCCATGCCGATGAGCGTGACCACCGGTTTGCCCGAGTAAGCGGGCGTGTCGGTGATGTCGGTGGACAGCATGACGTAGCCGAGCAGCTTCCTGTCGGCGCCGTCCTTGTCGTAGGCCTCGACGTAGGGCGGCTGGCCCTTGCGCTCGGAAAAATGATGGGCGCCGGGGAAGACCTCGGTACAAGGCAGCAGCGAGCACATGTCGGGCGTGCTCGCCAGGTTGGCGGGCAGCTCGGCCTCGTAGGCGCTGGCGTGGGCGCGGGGCGCCGGCAGGGCCCACGCGAGGGACAGTGCGAGGCAAAAGGCCCCGAACCGTTGACCGAGGGAAAACATGATGCTATCTCATTAATAGCAGACGCCGCTGAATGCGCCTGCGATACAGGCCGATTTGGCTTGAAATCCCCCGGGCGCGACCCGGGGGATCGGCATGCCGTCAAGCCTCGACGAGCATGCGCGAGCGCATTTCAAGGTGCAGCGCGTGGCAGAAGTTGGTGCAGTAGCACCAGTACACGCCCGGCTTGTCGGCCGTGAAGGTGACCGACTTGGTTTCCTGCGGGTTCACGATGAACTGGATGTCGTACTTCGGGATCGCGAAACCGTGCGTCAGGTCCTCGACCTTGTCGAGGTTGGTGAGGATGATGGTCACCTCGTCGCCGCGCTTGACGGTCCACTCGCGCAGGCCGAAGGCCGGCGCCTGGGACGTGAGGTATATCGTGACCTTCTTGCCCTTGCGTTCGACGCGGCAGTCCTTCGCGTCCTTGACGGCGTTCGGGAAGTCGTTGAGGTCATACACTTGGCGCGTGCGCACCAGGCTGCGCGGGATGATGATGGAGTCGTGCGGCTCGGAGTACACCGAGTGGTCGGCCACCAGCTTCATCTTGTCGCCGCTGATGTCGATCAGCTGCGCCGTCTCGGGGTGCAGCGGGCCCACGGGCAGGAAGCGGTCCTTGGAAAACTTGTTGTCCGACAGGAAGAACTTGCCGTCGGCATCCTTGGTCTCGCCCATGGACGTGAAGCCGTGGCCGGGCTGGTATTGCACGTCGATGCGGTCCACCACGGGGTTGACCGATTTGTCGCCTTTGAAGGACTTGATGGCGGCTTCCACGTTCCACTTGACGATCTGACTGTCCAGGAACAGCGTGGTGTAGGCGTTGCCGCGGCCGTCGAAGCCGGTGTGCAGCGGGCCCAGGCCGATCTCGGGCTCGGCCACGACGGTGTCGCGCGGGTCCTTGAGCTCGCCGTCGAACCACTTGAGCACGAGCGCGTGCTCGATCAGGGTGGCCGTGGGAGACAGCTTGCCCGAACAGGCGTAGTACTTGCCGTCCGGGCTGGCGTTCACCCCGTGCGGGTTCTTGGCCACGGGCACGTAGCAGGTCAGCGCGGTTTTGGGGTCGGCATTGGCGGCCTTGGAGCCATCGACCACGGGCACCTTGGACGCGCCATAGGTCTTGAACTTGCCGGCCTTCACGGCCGCTTCGATGCGCGCCACGTTGAAGAACAGGCAGGCGTCGCGCTCGGCGGACATCATGTCCTCGTAGTGCACGCCGTTCTCGGTGTTGTACTGGTTGGTGCAGGCGAGCTTGCCGTCGTACGAGGTGGCCACCAGGTCGCAGTTGCCGTCGATGAGCACCTGCCAGCGCACTTCCATGCTCTCGGCATCCACGCAGGTGAAGATGGAGCGATAGGCCTCGGGCTTGTTGAGGTCGTGGCCGTCGTTGGGCAGCGGGATGCCGAACTCGCCGCCGCAAAACACGCGCGTCGTGTGGTTGATGGCCGGGTCCACGGGGTCGCGCTTGTCGGGGAACACGCCATGAAACCCCTGCACCAGGGGTAGCTCGGTGATCTTGTCGGTTTCCATCGTGTCCATGCGGATGCGCGCCAGGCGGCCATGGATCTTGTCGTTCACGAAGATGTAGCGGCCGTCGTAGGTGCCATCCTTGTACGAGGGGTGCACGTGGTGCGTGTCGCCGGTGTGGTACTTGAGGCTGCCGTCGGGCTTGGTGCCCAGGATCTTTTTCGATTCGTTGGTGATGCCCCAGCCCACGAGGCAATCCATGTTGAACACCGGGATGCGCTTGAACAGGCGGCCGGACGGCAGGCCGTAGATGCGCACTTCCCCGGAGTGTCCGCCCGAGGAGAACGAGTAGTAGTCGTCGAGCTGGCCCGGAGCCACTTCGTACTTGCCCACCTCGGGGCCCGCATGCGCGGCCGGTCCAGCCGCGGGTGCGGCGGGGGCAGCGGGGGCTGCAGATGGGGCGGCCTTGTCGTTGCACGCGGCAAGGCCCACTGTGGTCAGGCCCGCGAGCGCGGCGGTGTTGATGAAACGGCGCCGGCCCATGCCGACGGCTTCGGTGCTCAGCTCTTGTTTCTTGCTCATGAGGTTCTCTTTCGGGGGAAGGTTGAATGGAAGCGACGGGGGGCTGCATGCCGGCGGCGGTGCGGGCCACGTGAGCCATGGCCTGTTGCGCTGGCGGCGCGGGGCAAGGGGCGAGTGAGAGCAGGGCTGGTTGGGTGTGGGGGCGGGTTATGGCCGGGCGCCATTCACTCTGAAGATGAACCGTGCAACGATCCACCGGTGCAGACGACTCAAGGATCGCAAGGTGTCCACGAGCGTAGTATGGGTTCCGGTGTCATGCGGATGCGGATCGCCTCTTTTGGCGAAGGCATACGGATGTTCACCGCAAACGTTTCTTTTCTTATTGATTTGCGTCAGCCGAGCGACCCCGGAAAGATTGATGTGCGTCAGCCAGACGATTCTGGAAAGGATCAGACTGGCGTCCATTCCAGAGAGCTGGCACGTCGCATGGGGCGTATTGCGCCGCCCCTCGGTTTTGACGTCCGAGCACAAGAAAGGCTTTTGATGAACAAGACATCCCTCACGATGGCGTTGGCCGCCGCAACCCTGGC
>JAFECV010000339.1 GCA_018241985.1 Pseudomonadota bacterium
GCACTGGCGGGTACAGCGTGACGCGGTCGGCGCCGGCCAGCTCGTTGGCGGCCTCGGCCGCGCGCTGCAGAAAGGCCTGCGCCGCGTCCTGGCTGCGCGCATCGGCGCGCAGCAGCGCCTGGTGCGAGAACGGCGGCAGGCTCGCCTGTTCGCGCTCGGCGAGCTGGCGCGCGGCGAAGCCGGGGTAGTCGTTTTGCACCAGCGCCGCGAACAGCGGGTGCTGCGGCTGGCGCGTCTGCACCCACAGCTCGCTCGCGGCGCCGTGCGCGGCGTCGCGCCCGGCCCGGCCACCGGCCTGCATCAGCAGCGAGAACAGCCGCTCGGGTGCGCGGAAGTCGCTGGAGAACAGCGCGCCGTCGGCATCGACCGCCGCGACCAGCGTGATGCGGCGAAAGTCGTGGCCCTTCGCGATCATCTGCGTGCCGACCAGCAGGTCGACGTCGCCGCCGTGCACCCGCGCGAGCCGCGCTTCGAGCGCGCCGCGGCGGCGCGTGCTGTCGGCGTCGATGCGCTCGATCGCGAGCGGCCGGCCGTCCGGCCGGCTGACATCCGCGAGCAGCTCGGCCAGATGTTCCTCCAGCCGCTCGGTGCCGCGGCCCAGCGGCGCGATGTCGAGCTCGCCGCAGACCGGGCAGGCGCGCGGCACGCGCTCGGCGAGCCCGCAGTGGTGGCAGCGCAGCGTGCGGTCGATCTTGTGGAACACGCGGTACGCGCTGCAGTGCGGGCAGTCGCTCTTCCAGTCGCAGCTCGGGCAGGCCAGCACCGGCGCGTAGCCGCGCCGGTTCAGCAGCAGCATCGCCTGTTCGCCGCGGGCCACGCGTTCGCCGATCGCCGCGACCAGCGCCGGCGCGAGCACGGTGCCGCGCGGCTCGCGCGCCATATCGACGAGGCGCACCCGCGGCGGCGCGCTGCCCGCGCCGATGCGCGACGGCATCTCGAGCCGCGCATAGCGCCCGCCGTCCGCCGCCGGCCGGGCGCGGTGCCAGCTCTCCAGCGACGGCGTGGCCGAGCCGAGCAGCACCTTCGCGCCGCTCTGCCAGCCGCGGTACACCGCGAGATCGCGCGCCGAGTAGCGCGCGCCCTCCTGCTGCTTGTAGCTCGGGTCGTGCTCCTCGTCGACGACGATCAGCTTCAAGGCCGGCAGCGACGCGAACACCGCCATGCGCGTGCCGAGCACGATGCGCGCGCTGCCTGAGTGCGCCGCGAGCCAGCTCTTCAGCCGCTGCGGCTGCGTCATGCCGCTGTGCAGCGCGACCACCGCGGCCGCGCCGAACCGCGCCACGAAGCGCGCCTCGAGCTGCGGCGTCAGGTTGATCTCGGGCACCAGCACCAGCGCCTGCGCTGCCGGATCGCACGCGAGCAGCGCCTGCACCGCGCGCAGGTAGACCTCGGTCTTGCCGCTGCCGGTTGCGCCGAACAGTAGGAACGGCCCGGTTTCGGCATCGATCCGGGCCAGAGCCGTTGACTGTTCTTCGCTGGGCACTATCGAATCGATAGCGCCCAGCGGTCCGGCCGGCGCGGCAGCCGCTGGCGCTGGGGCGGCGTGTCCCAGCCGCCGGTCGAGCTGCGCGCGGCTCAGGTCGCGCAGCTGCGGCGGCAGCGCCGCCAGTGCCACCTCGCCGAGCGAGCGCTGGTAGTAGCCGGCGGCGAATTCGACCAGCCGGCGCCAGTGGGCGCTGAGCGGCGGCAGTGCGTCCAGCACGGCGGAGATGGGACGGATGCGACCTTGCAGCGCCGCGTCCGCCTGCGCGTCCGTTGCTTCCAGCGCGTCCCAGACCACGCCCAGCACTTCGCGCGCGCCCAGCGGCACGCGCACCAGCGTGCCCGGCGCGAGTGGGAGCTCACTGCCATAGCTCAGCAGCCGGCCGACCGCGCTGTGCGCCGGCGTCTGCACCGCGACCGGGACGCAACAGGTCACCGAATCACCTTCGCGCGTCGCACCGCGGTGCGAGCCTCCGTGCTGCCGAAGGCTGCGCTTCGCTTGCCGGGAACGGCCGGACGGAGGCTCATGCCCGGGACCCGTGGGCGATCGCCATTTGAAGTGAAGTGGCGAAACTTCCCCCAAGTCGTTGATTTGGAAATAATTTCGTCACAATCCAACTTTTCTGTGGATAACTTTGTTGATAGTTGCGCCGCCCCACGCGCGAAGCCTTGCAAATCAAGGCTTCGGCTGCAATGCACCGAAACCGAGCAAATTCATGAAACCCATATGAATCAACCACTTAGCAAAGCTATTCGTTTTGTAGCATCACTGGCTTTGGAAACCGTTGCTTTTGTGCCGCAGCATCGCAAGTGTGCATAAGTGGCGCTTGATAGGGGCCGTTCTGTGGTAGGCACGGCGGCCTCGGGCACCGCTGGCGAGGTCCGCTATCGCCGCATGCGCCGCGATAGATCGTGCACCGCATCGACCAGCACGGCCACGTGCTCCGGCGGCGTGTGCTGGTCGATGCCGTGGCCGAGATTGAAGACATGCGTCGGGCCGGTCTGCGAAGAGTTCGCACCATCGCGCGCACCATGCGGCGCGCCGAAGCTCTCCAGCACGCGCAGGACTTCGCCCTGGATCTGCGCGGGCGGCGCGAACAGCACGGCCGGATCCAGATTGCCCTGCAGCGCCTTGCCGGGGCCGCCGGGCGCGCCGCCGATGCGCCGGCGCGCATCAAAGAGGTTCACGGTCCAGTCCAGCCCCAGCACCTCGCAGTCGAGGCCGGCCATCGCATCGAGCCAGGGCGCGCCGCCCTTGGTGAACACGATGCGCGGCACGACCCGGCCCTCGTGCTCGCGCTTCAGACCCGCCAGCACGCGGGCGGTGTAGCCCAGGCTGAACCGCTGGAACGCGCCGTCGGCCAGCACCCCGCCCCAGCTGTCGAAGATCATCACCGCCTGCGCGCCGGCGTCGATCTGCGCGTTCAGGTACGCGGCGACCGCATCGGCGTTGATGGCGAGGATGCGGTGCATCAGGTCGGGCCGCGCGTAGAGCAGGGTCTTGACCCGCCGGTAGTCGGCGGAGCTCGCGCCCTCGACCATGTAGCAGGCCAGCGTCCACGGGCTGCCGGAAAAACCGATCAGCGGCACGCGATTGTTCAGCGCGCGGCGGACGGACGCGACCGCGTCGAACACGTAGCGCAGCTTGTCCATGTCGGGCACGGCGAGCTTGGCGATGTCGGCCTCGCCGCGCAGCGGGTGCGCGAAGCGCGGGCCCTCACCCATCGCGAAGCTCAGGCCCAGCCCCATCGCATCCGGCACGGTCAGGATGTCCGAGAACACGATCGCCGCATCCAGCGCGTAGCGCGCGAGCGGCTGCA